>JAUQYY010000127.1 GCA_030587505.1 Candidatus Sigynarchaeota archaeon | reverse complement strand
CAATGAAGTGTTTGCACTAAAGGTCGGCCTCCGAGATTTTTCTCAAAACCTTCTTCTCGGTGGGCTCTTTGACGCCGCAGGTGTTTATGATGAGGATGTCCGCATCGTCCTCCGACTCAGCCACATCGTAGCCGGCTTCTCTTAACAATCCCAATATAATTTCCGCGTCGGCCTTGTTCATGGAGCATCCATAAGTTGTAACGTGTACCGAAACCACAGCAATCACTCACTCTTTTCTCAAAATGAGGGGTAGGGCCTGGAAACCGTTCCACCCGCCACTGGTGGTAAAATAGCTAACACGTCTCCGTCCCGGAGCCTAGTCTTCAGTCCTTCGAGTTCCTTAATGGAAATACCGTTAACCATTAAGAGGAAAGCGGGTTTGGGTTTCCCATTCTTCTCCAGTAGATAGTTCGCCAGTCTTTCCCCGTACTTGTCAACCATCAGCTTTACTGCGTCCTTAACCGTTACTCCGTCTTCCGACTCTAATTCTATCTCTCTATTTTTTGTGATTTCTCTTATGGTCGCAAAGACCTTTATCTTGAACCTCATCTACTTGCCCCTTGTTCACCAATTCTGGGTTCTGATAAATAATTAATGAATGGAATCTTGAAAATTTCTGGGTAAAACATTAACAGGGTTCCGTCTTAAACTTTATCTATTATGTGTTCGAAAATGTTTAAATAATCATTCATCAACGTGAACGAATGTGAATGGAGATGTAATTATGAGCGGCCAAGGGTTCAGAATAGTGGATATTGAGCAGGATCTCATCAAGGCTAATGAGGAGTTAGCGAGGAAGGTTAAGAACGTTTTCCATGAGAAGGGAATCAAAACCTATGACATTGTGGGAGCCATTGGGGCGGGAAAAACAGCTATTCTTGAGGCTGTTGTTGAGAGGCTGAAGGGAAAGTACAGGTTGGCTCTGGTTACGGCAGATGTGACAACGGAGATTGACGCTGACAGGATTAGGCGCCACGGTGTCAAATGCGTTCAAATCAACACTGGTCGGGAGTGCGCCCTGACGGCGAGCCTACTGCAGGACGTTCTGGGCGACATTCCCCTGGATGATATCGATGTGCTCTTTGTGGAGAACGTGGGTAACCTGATCTGTCCCGCAGATTTCATAGTCGGCTGCGATAAGCGGGTCGTGGTTGTGAGCATAACCGAGGGAGAACACGTTGTCATAAAGCATCCCATGCTGTTCAAAATGTCGGATGTGGCTGTCATAAACAAGATAGACCTACGAGACGTTATGGACTTAGACCCGGAAAAAATGGCTAGGGACGCTCAGGAAATAAATCCCTCCATAAGAGTGATTCTGACAAGCGCAAAAACAGGTGAGGGAATCGACGAGCTGATTAGCGCACTCGAACTCTGAATTTTCCCCGCCGCAATTAAAGAACTCGTGGTCACCCACACTATTTTTTAGGATAGTGTGAAACAAAGTTATTAACGGAGGATTGGCTTTCGAAGCTTGTTCGAACTACATTAAACCGCTTAACGCTGGGAATCTACAAGTGTTTTAGGCTTGTGATTTGTAAGGGTTTGTTTGGAGGTAATTTGATGCCCACTGTCTGGGTTGACTACGTTGCTCCCAAGGATATTCTGTATTTTATGAGCATGGTGGGGAGGCTTAAGGCAAGGGGGGACACTGTTATCGCCACAACCAGAAGGTTCCGCGAAATAAATGAGCTGATGAAACTCAAAAACACTAAGGCGGAGATTCTGGGGCGCTACGGTGGAGGCACCCTGAAGGGAAAGCTTGTGGAAGGGGCGAAGCGGATAATCAAGCTGGCGAACTATGTTTCAAGATTCGATGTCGACGTTCTCGTTACCTACTGCTCCCCCGAAGCAGTCCGTGTCGCCTTCGGCTTGCAGATACCGATCATAAACATTTATGATGCTCCTCACGCGGTTAAGCAGGTGCTTCTGGTTTCGGCGCTGGTTGATTTTCATCTTTCGCCAAAGTGTGTTCCCGAAGAGGAGTGGCTCAAACTGGGATTCAAACGGGATCAACTGGTGTTTTACGACGCCGTTGACCCTGCCGCTTGGCTCAAAAACTTTGCTCCCGACAAGGGGATTCTCAAAAGATTGGGTCTGAATCCCGATGAGAAGATAGTGGTGGTTAGGGCGGAGGAAGCCTACGCCTCGTACCTGCTTGGTAAAACATCAGATGAGTATCCTCTTGTGACCCCTCTAATCAACGAGCTCTTGGAGTTCGATGAGGAGCTTCGAATCGTCGTGCTCTGCAGGTACCCACGCCAAAGAAGAGGCTTGAAGAAACTCTTCAGAAATCTCATTATTCCCGACCACGTGGTAGACGCGGCTAGTTTAATATCCCACAGTGTGCTCTTCATCGGCGGCGGTGGAACGATGACCTGCGAGGCAGCCCTTATAGGTGTGCCCTCCATTTCTTTCTTCCCGGGGAAACTCTACTACGAGGAGCCGCTAATGGGTGAGGAACTGCTCTACCACCCAAAAACGGTTGATGAGGCCAGGAGGCTAATTAGAAGAATACTAAGCCAGCCGAAAGAATACTTTGATAACTGTAAAAAAAGAGCAAAAAAACTGCTGGATGGAATGGAAGACCCAACAGACAGAATCATTGAAACCATTGACAGGCTTCTCTAAGAATTTCACACGCGCTTCTCAGGATAGTTCTTTCAACTCTCAAACATTTCCCTCTGAGGCCACGCAGCACCCTAGCTAGAGTTTTGCCTCTTCCCTCTAGAATCATTTAGTATGGGAAGACATCCGCTTTTCTGTGAATGGAATTCACCTTCCAAAAAATGGGATTATGCCTCTTTTTTCTGGGGTTTTTCGGTTTTTCTTTTTTTCATTTCTACCCAGAAAAGTTTCTTCGATAGCTTGTACCATATGTACAGCCATGCCAGAACCAGTGAGCCCGAGAAAACCACTTGAAGCACATCTCCCACCACGCTCCAAAAACTCTCCTGACCCTGATCGAACCGATAGGGTGCCGTGAGAAAATTAACAATTGACCAGAATGTTTCTTGGGGTGGCTGCCACGGTACAATAACAGAGTCAATTATTATGAATATCACTGTTATCGTTGCCCACACGAAGAGGATTAGTAGTAGGAATGGGATGTATCTTCTGAGTTCCATTTCTCCTCACCAAACCATTAAGACTGCTGTTAGGACTGCTAGCAGGGAGCTGAAGAAGCTTAGTAGGTAAAATCCCTTGACAATCTCTGGCTCCGTTAGGGGGCCCCTTGCGAGTATCATGCGTATCAGGGGGATTGGGGCTTTCGGATCCTCGCTCGCCGCGATTCTGCCGTCTGGAAGGACTACGGTTGCTGGTTCCTTCACTAGTCTGTACTCCGTGAATTTGCGCAGGCTTGCTAGCATGTAGAAGGAGTTCATTATAAAAGGTATCAATGCAATTATGGTGACTATCTCCAGCTCGCCCACAATCGCGAGAGCGCCTATTGCGGCGCCCACTGTTAGGGAGCCTACATCACCAGAGAAAACCTTTGCTGGATACTTGTTGAACCGGTAGTAGGCTATCATCACACCCAGCATTATTACGGATATTATTACTCCGGTTTTCGAGTCTAGAAGAATCGAGCAGCAGAGCATGGCTCCGAACGTCATTATGGTTGTTCCCGGCATCACACCGTTCAGGATGTCCAGCATGTTCACCGTGTTCGAGCAGACAGCCACGTTCACGGGAACGTATAGTGGGTAGAGACGAGTTAGTCTGGTGTGGCCGATAAACGGGAAACGGGGGGAAGCGACGAGAATCGGGTAGAAAAAGTTGATTATAAGCAGGGGGAGTGCTGCCACGAGCGTGAGGAAGGTTTTCGTGTACGCTCCGAGCCTCTTCAAATCGTCAACAATTCCCACGAGCCCAGACGCGGCTACCGTTAACACGAACGCCAAAAGTCTGAGTCTTATCAGGTTGTCCTCAAACATGACGATTGTCAGTGCTACGCCCACGATTATACTTATCAGGATTGCGACTCCCCCCATCTCGGGAATCTCTGGCTTGTCAAGCTTGTGCACGTCAACACCTGTGATTTTGGCTTCTCTCATTTTTCGCATAACGTATGGAACAAGAAAGTTGCAAATCAGAAACGAGGAGGCGAATCCGATAATTATGAATAGTATTTCGATTGGTTCAAGGTAAATCATTTACTGTCACAGCCCTTTTTGCTCGTTTAAGATAAGACTTTTATAGCAAGTTAGACAATTCAGCACAATAACGTTAGATGTTACTATTTAAATTGGAATTCAATGTTATTTTCTAATGTTTCACGATAATCAATATATATGTTTCAGTATAATATTTATCAGTCCATCCCGAAGGTGATCAGTTGCCAAAGAAGACGGGTGCAATCATACTGATACTATTAACCCTCACACTGGGATTCACGATGCTCATGGCGCTGAGCAACAATACGTCTTATCCACCCCTAGCGCAACCAGGTGCGGCCACCCCAAAACAAATCCAGGGCGCCCCTACTGGTAACCTCACCAACAGTCTCGTGTTGAGAAACATTTCAATAAACAACTTCGGGATAGCAAAGGTCACAGATACGTTCACGGTTAGAAACGACGGCGTGAACTACGCTACGATTGCAGACATCTTTTATCCTGAGAGCGAGTGGGACAATCTCATCACCTACTCAGCTTGGTTTGGAAACACCCCGCTAAACACGGATGAAATCACATCAGGAGGGTATGATGGAATCCGAATACACTTCCACAAGTCGCTGGCACCTGGCGAAAACTACACGTTTACACTAGTCCAGTATTTTGACGGAACACTGACCACAGTTAAGGACGAGTCTCTTGGAAATGTTAACCGGTTTGATTTCCTCGCCTGTCCCTTCTCACCCTACAAGACGGAGGTATGCAACGGCTCCGTGACGTTGCCGAGGGACGCTCAAACCCACTCCCCGCTAAGTTACAGTCTTAACAGCATTGAACCCTTCAACAGTAGCTACATACAACCCGAAATAAACTTCTGGTTCACGGGCGGAAGTTCCATAATCCAGCTCAAAACGGTTTACCGACAGATAACGGTTGATCCATGGGTTGGAGTGAAGGTGGTAGAGAGCCACCTGATAGAAAACAAGGGTGCTTCAAGCCTGAGCAAAATATATCTCAGCGTTCCCCCAGGCACCGTGAAGTTTGAAGCCTATGACGTTGCGGGCCTGTTATCCTTCTGGCCCAGCGGAGACAGCGTAGCTATAACCACCCGCTACCCGATACCACCCAACAGCACCTACGTCTACTACACCGTTTACACTATTCCAATTACGATGAGGCAGGTTGGCAGTTCCGGTTCTTACCTGTTCACCTTTAACGTCCTACCCGAATACGGTGGGCTGATTGAACACTTCTGCGTTTCGCTGATCTTTAACAATTTTGCGTACGTATCCTTCCATTACCCGCCGACGCTTACCCTCTCTCCGAGTGCCAAAACAGTTCTTTTCTACGCTTGGAACAACGTCGCTCCAACTCAGAGCGTGTTCACTTACGTTGCGTATGGTGTAGGATTTCCCGGAACGTATCTCCGCCCCTTCGTTTTGATGCTTCTATTCGGTACGGTGGCGACGGTTTACGTGATTATCAGGTCACGCCGCGTGGAACTCCTCCTCTTGGTGGAGAGGCCCGTAGAGGCCGCCGCCTCCGTGCTTCGTGAGTTTTGCGACCTGTACGAAGAAAAGAATGCGCTGATACTTGAAATGGACCGTCTGCGTGAAGATGCGCTCAGGAAAAAAATCAAAAAGGCAGAGTACTCTCGAAGAGTTAAGGCGGCTGAAAGAGAATTAGCGCTGCTCAACAAGCAGATAGAACGGAAGAAAACAGAACTATTAGAACTGAACAAGAAGTTCGAGTCGGACATCAAGAGCTTGGAAATCAGCGAAGCCGACCGCGAGCAAGCTAAGCTGGCTCTCCAGCACCTTCGTCGAAGATACCTCCTGAAGCGACTATCCAAGGAAACCTACCTCAAACTCAGAGAAGCTCAAGAAAAGAAACTCAAAAAGGCAGAGTCCAACATAGACAAGAAAATCCAAGACCTGCGTAGAGAGGCAATTTAACCATTCTCTTTTTTAAAACCATCCATGAAAAACTTCCGGCGGCCCTTGGCGGAGGGGCGTCTTGGGTCTGCTTACCGGGGCCTTCAGAGGGGGGTTGCCCCTGCCGGTTCCGCGGGTGAGCCTCCGATTCTGATCCTGCGCTCCAGTCTTTTAAGTTTTCTGTCGACGAAGTCCCTGCTGCTGAACCTGTAGGGCTCCCTGCGGATGAGCATGCGGCTGCATGGCCACGACGATTTCCCTGGCGACGGCGCCCCATGGCTTTCCCTTCTCCGCGTCTCCTCGCTATCCTGCGGTACTTCTCGGAGAGGTGTTCGTCGCAGCGGACGGCGACCCACGCCGCCTGAACCAGGGCCCACCCCTGGGCGCGGTGAGCCCTCCTTGGTTATCGCGCCGCTGCGGAGCTTCCCGCCGCTCTGGCGAACCCTGGGTGCGAGCCCTATCCAGCTCACCAGCTTCTCGGGGCCCGAGAACCTGTTTATGTCGCCTATCTCGGTGAGGATGAGGAGGGCGGTGCTGGTAGTCCACGCCGGGTATGGTCATGAGGAGCCTGACGTCCTCGTTGTTCGCGGCCTCGAGGGCTATCCTGAGGTCGGCCTCGTCTACGAGCTGGTTGAGGAGCTCTATCTGCCTCAGGGGTTCGCCTCGAGGGTGAGCCTGTCGACCCGGGAGAGCTCCTCCTTTATGGTCCTGAGCCACTCCGTGCCCGCCTTGCCGAAGAGGTCTGTTCCGCTGAACCTCAGGGCTCGTACCTGTCGAGGAGGGCGTGGACACGGTTCTTCAGCCTGGTTCTGTCCCTGACGAGGTTCATTCGGTGTCCTAGTCAGGTTTCTCAATTCCCTTATCTCTTTGGGTGGAACGCCGGCTGGGGGCCACCAGGTCCGCCCTCAGGAGGTCCGCGAGGGTCCTGGCGTCCACCTTGTCGTTCTTCAGCCTGACCTCGGCTATGGCCCTGGTCTTCTTGGGGTTCGCGAGCACCACCTCCACACCCGCCTCCTCGAGGGCGGTGTAGAGGGGGATCCAGAAGTTGCCGGTGCTCTCTATGACGGCCTTCGCCTCCCCGCCGCCTACTGCGTCGAGCAGGCGGGTGAAGCCGCCCCTGTCGTTGGGGATGCTGAACTCGTCGAGGATGTTCCCGTCGCGATCCTTCACGCACACACGGCAAAACTTTTTATGCACGTCAACACCTACATACTTCACGGAGGTTTCACCTCCTGTGCGTCGGCTCCCGGCGGCAATCATCCATCCGCCCTCGTGGGGGGCACGTGGATAGCCGCTCAGCCCCGGCCCAGTCAAATAACCGACCTCTTACGGCTCATGTTTTGGGCGGGCCAGCCGATGCACACCCTCCACCTACGCCGCCATCACAAAAGAAGTTTTTCATATCGTCAAAAAAGTGTAACATAATGGACACACTAGCCTGCAAAGATAAAATAAAAGAAGGAACGCAGCCGAGAAATAGCATGCCCCTACTTAACCTCACAAAAGCAAGCGGTGCATTGAAACTTGCAGAATTCTAATGTTGACGATATCCTTGGGGTCTTATGTTTATATCTACTTTCTTAATATTTTCCTCACTGAAACAACGCTTCTCATCTACGGGGTTTACATGATGGTGGTGCCCCTGACTGTGAGGTGGATTTACCCGAAATATAACTATTTAAAAGGTCTAGACCGTAATATATTAACAGTTTATACTCTTCTTCGGATTTACACTATCCCGAGGAAGGTACTACAAAGAATAATTTGTTGGTTTATAAGCGAGGTTGGAATGCTTGATAATTCATAATATTTACATTATTAACTCTGATGGGATTTGTCCGCTTAGCCTGACTATGGGTTCTATTGAGGCTGATCCCGAACTGGTGGCGGGAATTTTTTCGGCTTCTCAGAAGTTCTGGGGTGAAGTAACTGGTGAGGCCCCCAAGTCCATCTCTTTCCAGAACATGAATGCTTACGTTAAGCCCTTCTCGACGGGTGAGAAGGACTGGTACCTGATTCTGATATCAGAGGCGGAGACGCCTGACCTTGTAAAGACGGTTGAGGACTGCGTAATGAGGGTTGTGGAATCGTACCGGGACATATTTGAAAGGTTCTTTGCGGACACTAGCGAAATCGACACTATCGTGGGCGACGCTATAATCGATGAGTTGGCTCAGGTTCCCTGCCCACACATAAAGAAGGGGCTGTTCAGGCAGGTATGCGAGATCGACGGCAGCCATGTGGAGGAAAACTATTGCAACCTTGTCTCCGCAGCAACGTGTAAGACGAAAATCAGAGAATACTACAAGAAGGGCGCGTCGCTAGTGGACTTGGTTAACAAAATTCTTTGACAGCTTGCATGAATAGAGGATTCCATCTCAACCTTCTGTGAGGCGAACTTTTGATTTCTGGAAACAAACTTTTTATTTCATATTTGCCCTTTGTTCTTTAATAACTTTTTATAATGGTGTTAACCATGTCGCTTCTAGCGCAGTTCATAGTGTACGCGTTTCTTTTTAGTGATGTTTTTCGCCTTTCGGCTGTTTTCGGTGTGTCCTCCCAGATGCATGCTAAGCTTTACTTCTCAGCTCTTGCCTCGGTCGTGGCCTTCACAGTGGCTTTTCTGCTGCTGGTAAAATCGAGGAGCAAGCCTTCAGGCACGCGGACGTTCCTTTATCTTTCAACTGCGGCTTTTGCGGGCGGCGTCTCAACCGTGACCCCCGCGATTGCCTCGTACCTGTACATCACCTATCCGAGCATATTCTTCACTGATATAACGTTTGTTCTGTACAGAATACATTTCGTTTCACTGCCGCTAATTGTGCTCTTCTTCTGGCTCTTTTTCGTGCAGATAACAATGCTAAAGAGGTCAATTGTTTACTTTGTAGCCGGGGTTCCGTACTTGTCACGTTTCTGAACCTGATCGCTCCAATCACTCGGGAAGAGGTGCAGCTAACACTGTCCGTTAACATGGACATAGCCTTCTCTCTAATCCTCCTGGCGCTCTGGATTGGGGGTCTTCCTGAGCATCGCCATCTCCTTCTACTACTACGCCACAAAGCAGGAGGGTGAACGCCGATTAATGGGTTTCCTAGCGGGAACCGCAGCGCTCTTCGCCGTAATGATTCAAGTAACCAACCTGTTCGCCTTCATCTTCGGCAACCCGGTTCTGGAGGCAAGCGTGTGGATCTGCGCGGCAGCAGCGTTCATACTAATGTACTTTGCTCTACTCCCCCCCGAAGCGTCTAATATCCGGATAGAAACAGCTATCTCCAAGAATGGAGCAGCAAAAAGCTCCAGGCTCCTTTTATTTTTTAAGCATGATGAGATGTAATAGTTTTATTAATGAGTATCCCTTACCTTTATGACCGTAATTTTTTATGAGTGAATAGAGGTATTAGCAATGGCAGGCACTTTGAAAGAGTTCGAACCCGTTTTCTTCCCCGAATCGGTGGCAATTATCGGTGCCTCGAGAAACCCGGGCAAGCTGGGGTACCAGAGCCTCAAGGCGCTCACTGATGCGGGGTACCGTGGGAAAATTTACCCAATTAATCCAAACGCCGAAACGGTGGGCGACTTCAGAGCATACCCCAGCATTCTGGATGTTCCCGACCGAGTTGACCTGGCTGTTATATCACTACCTCCGAACGGCGTGTTAGATGCTGTTAGAGAGTGTGCTGAGAAGGGCGTCAAGGGTGTGGTGATTTTCGCATCTGGTTTTAAGGAGCTGGACGAGCAGGGGGCTCAGGCCGAGAGGGAAATGGCGAGGATATGCAACGAGGCAGGGGTCAAGATTATTGGGCCGAACACAATCGGATTGATGAACGCCTACGCCGATCTGAACGCAAGCTTCGCCCCTATAGGGAAACTCCTAAGAGGCGATATTTCCATTGTGAGCC
>JAUQYY010000120.1 GCA_030587505.1 Candidatus Sigynarchaeota archaeon | reverse complement strand
GAATGACAAAATTTGCTATCAAGTTTATGATAAAGGTTAAAAAGGTACTTTGCTTCTTAGTAATTGTCCTCTCCGGCGTAAAGATGTAATGGGCAAAGTAAAAACTTTTATCTTCGAGTGCTCATAATCTCTAAATCGGAGCGACTAAGAAAATGCCTGTCCGATATGAAAAAGTTGTTTTTCCCTTTACGGCCATAGTTGGCCAAGAAAACATGAAACTGGCCTTAATTCTGAATGTTATAGACCCAAAGATAGGTGGAGTACTGATACGTGGCGAGAAAGGAACGGGGAAATCCACTGCAGTAAGAGCGTTGGCGGCCCTATTACCCGAGATGGAAATTGTGAAAAACTGCCCGTTCAACTGCGATCCATTCGACCCGTCCTCCATGTGTGAGGTGTGCAAGGCAAAGGTGCAGAACAACGAATTGGACTACGAAGTCAGAAGAATGAGGGTTGTCGAGATTCCCCTAGGAGTCACAGAGGATAGGGTTGTAGGATCACTGGATATTGAGCGAGCGATAAAGGAGGGTGTCAAGGCTCTTGAGCCGGGTATACTAGCGGAGGCTAATCGCCAAATACTCTATGTTGATGAAATCAACCTTCTGAGCGACCACATTGTGGACGACCTTCTGGACGCCGCGGCTTTTGGTGTAAACACCGTGGAAAGGGAAGGTGTGTCTGTTACCCATCCTTCGAACTTCGTGCTGGTCGGCAGCATGAACCCAGAGGAAGGAGAGCTTAGACCCCAGATCCTTGACCGAATAGGTCTGCAAGTGGAGGTCACGCCTCTTAAGGATGCTAAGCAGAGACTGGAGATACTTAGGCGAATCGAAGAGTTCGATAATGATCAGGAGAAATTCATTGAAAAGTGGAAGGAAGAAGAAGACAGCCTCCAGAAAAAAATAACCAAAGCTCAAAAAATTCTTCCGGGTGTCACAATACCCGAGTACCTGTTACTGACTATTGTAAAGATGTGTTTGGAGCTAGAAGTGGGCACCCACAGAGGCGATATCACGGTTATGCGCTGTGCTAAGGCGCTGGCGGCTCTTGACGGAAGAACGGAGGTGAACGAGCAGGACGTGTTGAAGGCTGCCGAGCTTGCTCTGGGTCACAGGGTCAGGAAGTTTGAGTTCGAAGAGGCGGAGGCGGTAAATAAGAGAATAGCGGAAGGCTTTGAAAAAGCGTTGAACGAGGTCAAGCAGCAGCAGGAGGCTGTGGATTTTTTTCGAAATAGCGCCGAAGTGAACGGTCAGCAGCAGGCCGATGGTGATGAGGCGTCGGGAAAAACAATTAAGAATGCTTCTTTCGAGCAGGGTATGCAGTCCGATTCACTAAGCCAGGACTTCCCCTACCCTGACATCTGGAACCGTTATATGCAACAGCAACAAGACGGTTTGGATAAGGATGGAATGGTGAACATTAAGGATCCCCGATTCGATAGTTTAACCGAGGAGGAGATAGAGGAGCTCAAAAAGGGCAATATTCTTGGAGAGTTCTTTAGACGTAAATACCAAAGCTTCTTTCGTAAGGATGAGCCCAACTTTATTGGTAGAAGGCTGAAGGCGAAGGGCACCTCTGACAAGGGGAGGTACATTTATTACAAAATTCCGAGAGAGAAGACGAGACACATCGCGTTAGACGCTTCAATCAGGGCTTCCTCGCCTTACCAGAAAAAAAGGGAAAAAAAGGACTTGGCTGTGAATCTTCAGCCTCAAGATATTCGCGAAAAAATTTTTGAGTACAGGGCACCCCTGTCAATTGTTTTTGTGCTTGATGCCAGCGGTTCAATGTTCAAGAACTTGAAAAAGGTCAAACAAGTGATTCTGTCTTTGCACGATGAGGCATACCGCCAGAGAGACCGTGTGGGTTTAGTGGTTTTCAAGGGTTATAACGCGGTGATAATGCAGTATCCTACGGTGAATCTGCAAAGCGTATCTTCAAAGCTGCTTACTGTGAAGTCCGGAAGCTGGACCCCCTTGGCTGCGGGGCTGGTTAAGGGTCTCGAAGTGTTGAAGCGGGAGAAAATGAAGGACAGCAAAGTGATACCCTTTTTGGTTGCGGTGACGGATGGAGGGGCCAATGTTCCCCTTAACACAAGCAGTATCGCTGGTAAGAGGTACACCTATGTTCAGCAGATGAGGTCGGAGGCGGAGTCGTATAACCAACTGCTCTATGAAATCGAAGAGATCGCTAAAATGCTTAAAAAAGAGAACATACGCACGATTGTTATCCGCCCTGAGAGTCATGCTTTGATGAAAAACTGGCGGAAAAAGATAGCAACTAGCATAGCGGAGAAGAGCGGTGGAAGCATTTACAACATTTCAGAGATTGAGAAGATGGGCGATGTTCTGAGATACGAGCTACGGGCTTCGAGGTAATTTTACCTTCTCATTTTATTTTGCTAAGAGCTTCTGTTGATTTTGCTAGTTGTGATGTGCGCCTGCTGTAAAATTTCTCCATATTTTTCGTTCGAGGTTATGGGTATAGCTGTCATGAGAACCTTCCTGTTGTTCTCCCGGGTGTAATACTTTTCATGTGTATTTTGTTTTTTTCCATGTTTTGTATGCTAGGTTTATGTCTTCTTCTTTTATGGTTTTTCTGCCTGTGTGTTTAGCCATTTCATCTGCTAGTCGTGCTATTTCGAGTCCGAGTTCCTCTAGTATTTTAGCTAATGCCACCGCACCGCTCTCTGAAACTCTTTCCGCTCCCGAGATTCTTATTAACCTATCTACTGGTGCGACGGGAATGATTGTCTCACTTTTCTTTCTTTGCATTTTAGCTTCCCTCTTTATTTGAAACCACCTTTAAAAATATTTTTTTCTTCTATAAAAAGCTTTCATAGATTTTAAAACCGAAAAGGGGCAA
>JAUQYY010000117.1 GCA_030587505.1 Candidatus Sigynarchaeota archaeon | reverse complement strand
GTCGAACCGGTACACCCCGCTCAGTTCGGGTATGAGGCCAAAGTCCAACAATCCCCTATGGTCTCGGGGCTGGAGAGCTGGCCAAGAGTAGTACTTTCTCCGCTCGTTGTAGTTCACTCCAAAGTCTAGGAAGATTCTGGTGTCCCCGTCGCGCAAGAGGAACATGTTGCCACCCACCTCTCCAACCCCGCCGTAAAAGGTTAACTCAACCATCCCGCGTACACCCTTAAACTTTTCCGAATTCTCTCCCTGCTTTTTGAAGGGATTGTAGTTTTGTTAGAAAACTAGAATCTCTTCGCTTTTAATTTCTTCTGATGTTTTTGCTCTGACAATCGTACTGCTGGTGCAGCCCCACCGGGAAAAAAGGTGAACAAGTTCAGAGAGCCGTACCTTAACCCTAAAACATAAGATTCTAGGCACAGAACTCTAATCATCTAACTCTTCGTATCTTCCTCTCAGCCTCTTCTACGTTTTCTTTCGAAAACCTTTTTCTTGCGTCTACGGAAAAGGTC
The DNA here is from genome assembly GCA_030587505.1 of Candidatus Sigynarchaeota archaeon. GTDB lineage: Archaea > Asgardarchaeota > Lokiarchaeia > Sigyniarchaeales > Sigyniarchaeaceae > Sigyniarchaeum > Sigyniarchaeum tengchongense. Next base: position 4,165 of record JAUQYY010000117.1, on the reverse strand, counting down.
TCCGGGTTCCTTTGGGTGTCTCGAGATCTGCTGGGAAACCTTGTGAGTAACGCTTACGGCGTATCCGCGGAAAACTATGAATGCTTTTGATGATTTTCAGTGTCTCACTTTTCACTTACAACAAAACAGCGCAGCTCGAGGAGCGGTGAAGACCTCAGCCTCGGCGGCCCTGAGCGCCAGCCTTGTTGCCCAGCTGCGGTGTCGAAGGTAGCAAAACTTTTATTTCCGGTAGCATATTATCCCACTAGGTGGTATTTTATGGTTTCGAGAAAGATTAGCGTGAGTCTCCCCGAAAAACTCTTGAAAAAGGTGGACGAGGCTGCGAGCAGAAACGGGATGAGCAGGAGCGAGTTCATCGCAACGGTTCTCGAAAAAGTTGTTCAGCCCGAAGAGAAGCCTCACAGGTATCCGACCGTTCTCTGGAAGCTTCAAAGGTCAGGATACATGAAGCTCAGATCGCCGAGATTTCCCACAAGGAAGGTGGGCGAATGGGTTGTTGAGGAGGTAGAGGAATGAGGGTATCGTATGGCTTCGCCGAAGCCGGATACACAACCCACGGGGAGAAGATACCAGAAGTGCCGATTGTTAGTCTGGTCCTCAGGGTTGACCGGCTCCAAGCACGCGGCCCGGCGATAGTTGACACGGGGTTTGACGGCGGCGTCTACGCGAACATTGAAATCGTAAAACTCTTCGCGGACACGAAACCCAGCATGATATCCGAGTTCGACATCCCAGTCTACGGCAAGTGCGAGTTCGAGGTGTTCACAGCTCAAGCCTTCCTCCAATACAAAGGAAAAGACTTTGAAATAGGTGAGGTAAGAGTCTATGTGCCCACCGAACCGGAGCACTTAACAGGAGAGGTTCTCGTCGGAAGGGAAATACTCAACAGGTTCAACGAGCTGCTCCTAAATCCCAAGCAGAGAATCCTTAGCATAGAACTCTAATTATCCAGGCCTGCTGCTGCTCCAAACCATACCCCGCCAATCATTTAAACGCGTATGTTCACCCTCTATCCCACCGAGTAGCAACATTCTCCTCGCGCAACGTGGTGTCGGGAACCCCACCAACCCTCCAAAAGACCAGAAAATGAGGAAACTACCAAACTGCCAGAAACCCTTCCAAAAACAGAAAGAGTATCGAACCAGACCACAACCCTCCTTCAAAAAAATGGGGGTGGATATAGTTTAGGGTTTACCAGTATTCCGTTTTCCAACTCTACTACTTCATTCCCTACACATGCATCTTTTTGAGATTGGCTACGTTGATCTTGAGGGACTGCTGGGCTACTTATTTTGGGTGTGATTGAGGGGCTTAGCTTTCTGGTTGTTTTTCCTTGGCGGTGTGGATTTCCCGGTCTTCTATCTTGAAGCTCTCGGGGGGAGAAGCCCTACAAGCACCTTGGATGAGATTCAACTATTTTGCATCGCCTTTTTTCTTTTGGGGGTGGGGATGGTTTCCGATGGGTGGTTGCGAAATCAGTTCTCCGGGGATGGGTGGGCTCCCGTCTGTGAGTTTCTGCTCCAGTTTCCCGAGAACGATGCAGCCGTTTACGTACCTTCCATCATGGGCCGTGTGTCCGTCTATGATTTTTTCGACCTTGTAGGCGCACTCGCCGACCCACAGGGTGTCCCCTTCTCTCAGGGTGAAGCCGCCGCCCAGTGGGCTATTTGCCGGTGGGTGGACGGGTGCGACTAGTGCTCCGTTTTCCGATTTTCTGATGTTTCCCAGTCCGAATTCCACGTCTCCGATTTTTGCCCTTGTTGTCTCTTCGATTATCTCCTCTTCGGGGCAGGGGATGGCTGTTGTGCTCTCGGGTCTTGTACGGCTGAGCACCACGTAGCCGGGTTTCTCGTTGTTTTTCCCGTATTTTTTGATTTCAACCACATGGTAAATGTGGTCCGTTGTGCCTATTTTCACGGGGCTTCCTTTCCCGTAGCCCCCCGTGAGGGGCTTCTTAAAAGTGTCCGACCACATCGCAAGGTCTGCTTTTACGGTGCCCTCGTGGATCCAGATGGAGTCTAGTGCGACGTGCCAACCACAGATGTCAACAGTTTTCCCCTCCTCTATTGGGATGTTCTCCGCCCTCTCCGTTTGTCCAGTTTCTTTCTTCCTTTTCATAAAAGCACCTCGAAAAGAGATAGTGCGGATGGAGGCTGACCATCCGCTCCCTCACCTACTATTAAGTGGTGATCATTTAATTATATTTTGAGGGTGTGGAGGTGCTGGAACCGTTGAGAAGGGTGAAAGTAAAAACGGACGCAAGGTTTCGTTGGTGCCTTCGCCATCGAAAGGATACCTGTCGAAAGGGCGGTTACGGAAACCTGTAGGAGTTTTAAAAGCATTCCGGTGCCGAGGAAGCACTATAAAGCAGGGTAGAAGCCTAAGCCGGGTTTCCGTGAGATTACACCTTTTTCGGAGGAATTATCTGCGGAAGCACGGACGTTTGCACCAGGTATATGGGCTTTCCCTCCCTGTCGGTTTTGTCTGTTCTCGACACTCTTACCACAATCAGTTTTATCCTTATGCTTGCCCCGTCCTCGGTGACGTACTCGTTCCACTCCTCCGCGAGGGTTGAATACCTGACGTCATCGTTGACTATGGAGGCTTGAAGTTCTTCCGGACTGTAGATCCTTGTGGATGGGGGCCCCTTTAGCTCCGGGGGGAAATGGGAGAGGGAGACTATGTTCTGGCCTTTGAAGGCGTAGCCGAGCAAAAAAACCGCTAAAGAATAACGGTTGAATGAAATATATAGTAGTTTGGATATATATTGATTTTCCTGCACACAGACCGGGATGCGGTATAAATGGTTGTGTGTAGAAGTAGGGAGTTCATAAAGCTTCTTTCGCGATTTGGAGCCGTATAATGTGAAAGGATAGTGAGGTTATCCTGCCTCGTATTGTTGCCGCTTATGTAGTATTCAGAACTCTTCAGAGACTAGGAATATTTTAAATCTCTACTACACAAAGACCTATACGTTAGGAGTTGAACTGAAACCAACCAAAGACTTTGAACACCAGTAGATTTTAAATTATTCATCTCAGAGCCTAGAATTCATCAGAAAATAAGAGAAAAGGAAAAATTTATGAAAACTGAATATTGTGTTAGGACTGTAAAATATGAACAATTTAAAGCCTAAAAAAGAGTTAAGCCTCATTTATTCTGAGAAATCTAACATGGTTATGAAACTCAGGGGAGGTAAACAGTGGAAGAATTAACTCGAGAAAGCGTCGGAGAGATTCTTAAAAAATTCAAGGAAGAATTAAGATGCATACTCGGTAACAAATTCGTTAAGCTCATTCTTTTCGGCTCTTTCGCGAGAGGAGACCATAAATTCGGCTCTGACATCGATGTTTTGCTCGTGGTTAAAGAGGAACCCACGGAAGAGGAGGAACTTAAAATCTCCTTATTAACAACAGACATGAGCTTGACACACGATATCGTTATCAGCTGTTTTACTTACCCCTATGATGCGTTTCAAAAATGGGAGACGCCCTTTTTAATGAATATCAGAAAAGAGGGAATAAACATATGAAAAAGGAAGAAACAATAAAAGCCCTTGTAAGTAAAGCAGAAAGAAGTTTAGATGCGGCAAAAGAATTGTTCTCAAAGAAACACTACGATTTCTCCGTTTCAAGAGCATACTACGCCATGTTTTACTGTGCTGAAGCCCTACTCTTTGTTAAGGATATGAGCTTCTCAAAACACGCTGCAGTGATCTCAGATTTTGGAAGAGAATACGTTAAACAGGTATTTTTTCCAAAGAATTTCATAGGTACTTGTCTAATGCATTCCAAGAAAGACTGAAAAGTGATTATGAACTCTTAACTTAAGAGCATTTGGGGTTCAAAATCATACACGCTTCGGGACACAGTTTCTCGCTTAGTACCTCTCTAGAAATGGTTTTTTAAGGGTGTTCTATCTTTTGTTGCACAGTTTTTCTCTCTTGTTGCGTTCTTCCCCGATACCAGGCCTTGAAACGGGCACCCTAACCCAGAAGTTCTACATCACCTTGGGGGGTTGTCCGTAAGATTTAAATAGAGTAATATTTTTACTTGAATAAGTATTACCCAGTTAGTAATACTTTTCTTCAAAAAAATATTATCGGACAGAAACAACATTAAACAAGACCCGAGGTGATTAAGTGAAGAGCTATTTCACAACCAGA
>JAUQYY010000104.1 GCA_030587505.1 Candidatus Sigynarchaeota archaeon | reverse complement strand
ATAATGGGTGAACCCTACATGGTTGAGATGGGGGACAACTCAACGTGTGGAGTTAGTTCAGTACTCGCGACACATGTGATTGAAGGAAACAGGTTCTACATGGCGAAGATCAGAATAGGCAACAACGTCGTTGTTGGAGGACTATCGATGATATTTCCAGGGGTGACCATCGGTGACAATTCAATCATCGCGGCCATGTCTCTTATTCCCAAGGATACGAAGATTCCGCCGAACACTGTCTGGGCGGGAGTGCCCGCACGCCAGGTCGGCGTCGTCGACGAGAACGGGAAAATCGTTAAGATAGATTCGGAGGGGCTGAAAAAACTGGGTAGGTGAGCCACGTTTCTTGTCAAATATATCCATATTTCTATTATTTTTTATTAAAAAATATTAAATTTTTTAAATATAAATGATAAGAATTAAATAGGAAAACCCAAGAAATACGTCTCAAAATCCCAAAAATAACCGCATAACACTAAATGGTAATACGTGTATATTACAAACCTATTTGGGGTAAATAGATTAAGAATTATACTCAAAATGCTATGGAGAAAAGCATGGAGGAAAATCCTCAACCCGAGTCGGTAAACATCGCCCACACAGGGTCCAAACGGGGAGAGTTTACACGAACCAATGGTGGAGGATGTGGCTTTGGTTGGTAGGGAAGAGATAGAGAGAATGAAGAGAACACTGGACGAGATGCTTGAGAAAATCACTGAGAGAAGAACGCTGGACAGCAAGTTCGAGTCCATCCTCCAGAAGATATCCAGACTGGACGAACGAGTCAGAAACATGGAGACCCTCCTAGAAACAGCGGTCAGACTGATTCAGGAGCTTATATTCATCTCATCGACGGAGTCCATAGCGGTCAAAGAGGAGCAAGCCAGCGTTGAGCAACAAGAGGAAGAGTATGAGGTGCTGGAGCAGCACAAAACAGTGAACACCGTTGAGGTGAGAGAGGAGAGAGGGAATGCTCGCTGTGGCTCTTGGGACATTCTGGGGCAGAGGCCCAGAGTATCTCTGCACGATCTTGAGAGAGAAATCGAGAGACTCTTCAGCAGAATGGCGGAGCTGGAGGTTGCCAGGGAGGAAGACAGAATCACGGAGAGCGAGTACCAGATGGTGATGGAAGCGCTGAGGGAGAAGAAGGAGAAAATAACGAGTGACCTGGATAGACTCTTCGAAGTGGCCAGAAAACAATAGTTTAAAAAAGAGAGAGTTTAGATCTTCTCCAGAATCTTTTTGTAGTTCTTAGCCAGCTCGTTGTAGCTTATCGCACTCATTTTTATCGTGGCAAGCTGCGTTTCACCTATTTCTTTTACGACTCTTCCAGGGTTACCGAGAACCAAGCTCTTCGGCGGAATCTTGGTGTTTGGCGTAACCACCGCACCCGCGCCGATTATGCAGTTGTCACCAATCTCAACGCCGTCGAGTACTGTTGAGTTTATCCCCACTATCACGTTGTTTCCTATTTTTGCACCGTGAACCACAGCTCCGTGCCCAACAGTCACGTAGTCCCCTATCACACACTCCGTTGTGCCCGCGTGAACCGAGCAGCAGTCCTGAACATTCGAATACTTTCCGATTTTAATGGTTGAAAAGTCACCCCTAACAACCGCAAAATCAAAAACAGCACCCTGCTCATCGATTTCAACCCCCCCAGCCACAAAGGCGTTCCTGCTAACATACGCCGTCGGGTGAATCTTAGGCACCTTACCCATATACTCGATGACCGTCAACTTTCCAAACCTCCGTGGTTTTAAAGAAAAACAAACACACCCACTAAAATAACTATCTATCACACGAAACCGCAAGCAAACGCATAGGCCTTTGGATGGGAATGGACGAGCCCTAGAGGTTCACGAGTCAAAAACGCCGCCATAGTCTCCGAAAACCGGGAACAGTCAGGAACGATCATAGGGAAGGGTTAGAGTAACAAGCGGGAAATCTCCTTCAGAAGGGAGAGTAGTAATCGTAGGGTACATAATATATTTTTACTCCCGTGGGCTAATAGTTAATCGCATAGTTTAAATTTCTCATAATCATCCCCATTATTTGAGGATTAAACCGGAAACAATTGGTGAACCGTGTAATGTTTAAAACGTCCTTTAAAAGAATCCTTGAGAGGAAAATCACCAAGAAAGATTTGCCGTACGTTGCTTCACTGTCTTTCGAGGATTTGGGAAAGCCCAAAGAGGTTATAGTTGGCAAGCCCATCCAGTGCCAGCAGTGTGGAGCAGTCCTAACGGACCCGACCAGTGTTAAGAAAGACCCGAAAATAGGCACGTACTTTGTTTGCGCGTTCTGCGGGACGGTGAACATCGTTGACCCCAAGGATCTTCCCAGCAGCCTCTCCGATGATGTTGACTACATAATAGAAGAGGCTATGGAGACCGAAACAACAAAAGCAGGGCTTAGGGGAGACTACATCGTAGCCGTGATCGACGTTTCGGGTTCAATGTCGGGAGGAAAACTCGAAGCTGTCAAGAGGAGCCTGGTTGAATCCATCAAGGACCTTAAGGTCAACGCGCCAGAGAGCAACTTCGCCCTCATCGCCTTCGAATCCAGCGTCTACCTAATAGATTTCAAGGGAAGAAAAGCCCTATCCGTCTCAGACGAGGACCTCTACTCCCAGGAAAGGGTTGCAGAAAAGTTCAGCCACGCAAAGTACGAGTTTGAACCGGTCGGAAAAACAGCCGAAAAGTGGATAAAGACCGTGTCAAAACTCGAACCTATGGACATGACAGCCCTCGGCCCCGCACTCCTCGGAGGATACGCCCTCCTCAAAATGAGGGGTGGAGGACGCCTGCTCCTGCTCACAGACGGCTTAGCAAACATAGGGTTCGGAAGCCTCGAAAGCCCCAGCGTCTCCGGAAAAAGGTTCTACGAGGAAGTCGCAGGAAGCTGCAGCCAGAGCAACGTGATAGTGGACGTCGTAGGCGTACGCGAGGAGGGAGCGGAGAGCAGACTAGCGCTGAAAACCCTTGGAAAACTCGCCCTCGAAACCGGGGGAGACATCTACTACGTAACCATGGAAGAAATAGAAAGAACATTCGCCGACAACCGCAGCAAAGGATACATAGCAAGAAACCTCGAGGTGCAAATGTACGCGCCGCCAAGCCTAAAAATAGTGGACGCCACAGGCACCGCCTCCGAAATCATCAGACCAGAGGAACCGATCCGACTGGGAGGAGTCACACCAGACAGGGAAATCTACTTCGAAATGGAGACACAGAAGAAAATAGAAGAAGACGAGGTCCCAATCCAGGCGCAGATCTGGTACACCGACCCCGAGGGGAGAAGGCACCTAAGAGTCATCTCGAAGAGAATCAAGAAGGCTAAGGACGAGGAGGAGTACGTCAAAACCTACGAGCCTGAGATCTCAGCCCTCATGAGAGTCCAGCAGGCTGGAAGAGCAGCCTACGGGGGCAAAGCGAAGGAAGCCGAAGAACTCCTCACAAGATACGAGAAAAAGGTTGCACGAGCACCCTTCTCCGCTCCGAGAGCAGAAAAGATTAAAAAAGCACTACTGAGCGAACTCCAACAGTTAAAGTCCTTGAAGTACGCCGAGGAGGATCAGGTGGCGGCGAACAGCGCCAAACAAATGAGAAAAACAAAGAAGGAACTCTTCAAGTAGGTGAACCTGAAAAAACTTTTTCACCACTTCGGGGCTATTCCTTCTTCTTTTTCCTCTCGAGGAACTCTTTCACCAGTCTCTTGTTCTCGCCTGATTGGAGGCAAAGACTCTGTAGAGTCATCTCGTAGTCCAAAGCCTGCTCCATACTCATGTTGAGAGCCTCGTTAACCGCCCTCTTCGCAACACCCAGCGCTCTGGCGGGCTTCTGCGCCAACTCCCTCGCGAAGCTCATAACCGTGGATTCAAGCTCGTCCGCAGGAACCACGATGTTCACAAGCCCCAAGCGCTCCGCCTCACGCGCATCGAGTATTCTTCCCGTGAAGAAAAGCTCCTTAGCCTTGTGGATGCCAACCAGTCGGGGAAGCAGGAAGCTGCCACCTCCGTCGGGACCAAGCCCCACTCTTATGAAAACCTCACCGAAGCGAGCCTCCTCGGAAGCAACCACAATGTCACAGGCAAACGCAATGTTACACGCCGCACCTGTTGCAACCCCGTTCACCGCGGCGATAACAGGCTTCTCCATGTACCAGATGAGCCGAACAATTTCTTTCACCCCCAACTGCAACGTTCTACGGAGATCCAGGGGGTCAAGCGTATGGTACTTCTCCTTCATCTGAGTTATGTCCCCGCCGGCGCTGAAGGCGCGCCCCGCACCAGTAAGCACAACCACCCTAACCTCGTCGTCGTGGTCAAACTCTCTCAGAGCGGAGATAATCTCACTGTTCAGATCAGCGTTCAGCGCGTTCAACACCTCGGGGCGATTCATAACTATTTTTCCCACACCGTCCTTTTTCTCAACAATAACCAAACGGTAACTAATTTTCTTCACACTCCATCAAACCCTAATGTATAACTCAACAAGCCAAGAGTCAAAATC
>JAUQYY010000103.1 GCA_030587505.1 Candidatus Sigynarchaeota archaeon | reverse complement strand
AATTTTGAGAATATTTAAGTATATCCGATTTGTGTATTGCACACAAACTTACGTCTTCCTGTAGTATGTAGCATTTGGATATTAAATTCTTTTTGAGTTAATTTACTATATTACCTCTCACCAATTATAGTTTTTTCTAGTTTTCGGCTTCTTGGAGTTCATCTTTTCCGCAATTTTGAAATATTTAAAACTGCTTAGTTTAAGTATGTTATACTCCGATACCTTTTGGAGCGATGTTCATGAAGCGGTAAGAGGAGAAAAATTAGAGTATCAATTGTTTCTGCTGAGGCGGTGTGCTTGAAGCTTAAGAATCGTCACTTTCTACGCGATAAAGAGGTAAAGAAGCTGGAAAAAGAACTTAGGGCGATTTTAGGAGGGGATTTTTCGGTTCCAGACAAAATTGAGTTCGGAATATTAAAAGATGATGTTCACCTCTACCTCGTGAACGGTACTCCCTTTTTTATACGTATGGTGGATCTCCTCTTTCCGAGTTTAAAAGCTATCCTGAGTGGCGCCGCACAACTGCCAAAAGTTACGGTGGATATGGGCGCGGTTGGTTTCATCACTAAGGGTGCTGATGTTATGGTTCCCGGAATTGTTAGGGTGGATGACGATGTGAAGAAGTTTTCACTGGTTATGGTTACCGATGAAAAGCACGATAAGCCTCTGGCTGTAGGGCTTGCGCTTATGGATGCGGAAACCATAAGAACTTCTCGCAAAGGACCTGCAGTGAAAAACCTGCATCATGTTGGCGATAACATCTGGGATTTTGAATAAAATTTAAAAGCGTCTTTTTCAAAGATTCACTAGAAGCGCTCCGGTGGTGTAGTCCGGCCAAAAATCAGATGGCTAAGCATCAGGGGCTCAAGTAAAACTGCCCAATCGATTCCTGGACCCGGGTTCGAATCCCGGCCGGAGCACCAACCCACTATTCCCGTAGTCTGTGCCTCCACTAGGATTCAAAAAATCGCTGCTACCTTTAATATTCACTAACAACAACTCGCCTAACTTCCTTCTCCAAAGGACCCACATATACGTGAACCGAAAAAGTGAACCTCCTTCTCCAAAACTATTTGAGAATCAGCTCACTCACCTTTTTATCTACGTAGTGGAGAGAGACTCTATGAACGTTTATAGACAGTGTTAAAACTCTGTAGACTACCTGTGTGTTATAGCAAAAATTATTAAGGTTAACTTTTGAATTTCAAGTAAGAGAACTGGAGCCCCCGGAGCGCCTCGGTTCCTCCGTTTAGAGGCGAGACAGCTCAGTGGTAGAGCGGCAGCCTCGTACAACCCTGTACGTGTGGTTTGGGTCAGCTGTAGGTCGCGGGTTCGAAGGAACTCGCACGATGAGTGCGGTTCTGAAAATCCCGTCCGGGGCTCCACTAATATCTTTTTGCTGCGTTTTGGGCGGTTATCCCGATGAGCGTCAGAGATGTGGGTGAACGGGGATTAATTGACTTATTTTCCGAATTGATTGAAGGTTTTCCCCGTGGGGTTTTACCCTTCGGCGATGACGCTGTGGGGATTCCTTTCGGCGACGATGTTCTCGTTATAAATACTGATATGCTTGTGGGCAGGACCGATGTTCCTCCTGGTATGTCCTACTGGCAGGCGGGGCGGAAGGCCGTTGTTATGAATGTGAGCGATGTTGTCGCTAAGGGTGCTAAACCCGTGGGCGCCGTTTTCTCGTTGGGTTTTCCGCGACACACAAGCACGGATGAGGCTGTGGAACTGGTTAGAGGGCTAAATGCTGGTTGCAGGGAGTATGAATTCTACTATCTGGGAGGTGACACCAACGAGTGCTCCGATTTGGTGGTTTCTGGAACAGTTTTTGGACTCGCCAAGCGAAACAGTGTTGTGTCTCGCAGGGGGGCAAATCCAGGAGATGTGGTAGCTGTTACAGGGCCCTTTGGTCTAACCGCTATGGGGTTTAAAATCCTGCTCGAAAATCTGAGTGCTGACCCCCAATCCAAGAGGTTGGGTTTACACGCTGTCTATGAACCCAGAGCTAGGATGAGGGAGGGAATAGTTCTATCCGAGCGAAACGTTGTATCCTCCTGTATAGATAGCAGTGATGGCTTAGCCTGGTCTTTATACGAACTTTCAAAAATGAGCGGTGTCGGCTTCATTATTGACTCTATACCAGTTCCCAAAGAGGTGCAAATATTCGCGGAGAGCCATGGTCTCGACTACGTCGACTTAGCTTTGTATGGGGGAGAAGAATTCGAACTCGTTGTAACAGTACCTTCCGTGAAGTGGAGTAGAGCAGTAGACTCGGTGAAAGTGGTCGGCGGTACCTTATACCCAATAGGAACAGTTACCGAGGGGAAGGATATAGTGTTACGACTACCGAACCAGGCTGAAAAAAGAATAGACCCCCGAGGATTTGAGCACTTTCGAGGAGAGATAAAAGAGAGGAGTGGCGGACCAGGAGAGATTTGAACTCTCGATATCCGGACCGAGCGTTTTCGGCTCTCCGGCTTGCCTCCAGGATTAGAAGGCTTACGCCCTTGTGACGGCGCCCTTTCAGGCTTTCTCATGTATCCTGGCTAGGCGACTGGTCCTCTCCTTGCACGGTATACTATAACCGGTCTTCTTGTTTATTACGTTTACTGGATTCTTTAAAATATTTATCCGTTATGTTTTTCTTATGGGGTATAGGTGCTTGTAGTTTTTCTCTCTGACTATGTATCCTGCTAGGTCAAATGTCTTTTTAGCTTTTTGTAGTATGACGCTGTCGCTGGTTGCTGCCACTTCTCCTCGTCTTATGACGGCATTGTCCGCCTGTTTCACTATTTGCGCGGTGCCGTTTATTCCGTATTCCTCCATTTTTTTCCTAGTGATTGCCGCGAGTTCCCCGCTTTTGCTCACGGGGCTGTCAAAGAAGATCAGTGTTTTTTTGGGCGGGTTCTGTTTGAGCGTCTGCATTATTAGGCTGATTGCTTGGCGTGTTGTTTTGGTTATTTTATGCTTACCGAATACTCCTGAAATGTCCCTCACGAATGAGTCGTCGGACTCTATCAGCTCTTTTCCCTTTAGCATTGTTTCAAGGACTATAATCACGTTGTACGCGTCTATTGTCAGTGTTTTTCCTTGGAGTTCCTCGAAGGATATGGTTTTCTCTTTCCTTTCCCTTACTTCCTTCTGGCTATAGATTGCCCTGTACAGAATAAAACGTTCCTCTTTGTGTAGCCTGTAATGGTCTCCAACAAAGGTTAATGCCTGATCTCTATTGTAGTTCCTGTTCAGAAGGTATCGCAAATCCTCGGCCGCTTCTATTATTCGACGGTTAATAAACATGATTTAACCCTCTTTGGTACCCTTAACTTCCCTCCGAAAATATTTTTTGTTATACTTTCTTGTTTAGCCGTCCAATTATCTGTATTTCTGATGCACAAAGTTTTTAGAATTCCCTCACCTTAGTTTTAGGTACCCACGCGTTCAAAGGAGCCTTGAGAATGATGATTCCTAAAGAAGAACTTCGGAGAAAATTCGGCAGAGAAAGCTATGAGGTGGAACTCTTCAGAAGAGAAGGGTTCGAGAGAAGACGGTGCAGGGTATGCGGTGACTGGTACTGGACCACTGGTGACAGCGATCTCTGCGGAGACACGATGTGTGTTGGCGGATATCGGTTTATTGGCCGCAAAGTGGATGGTGGCTGGGATTTCCACGAAGCTATTAAGAAGTGGTGCGATTTCTTTGAAAAGAGGGGTCACACGAGAATAAGCGAGTATCCTGTTGTTGCAAGGTGGAGAGATGATATTCCCTTCACTATAGCCTCCATCACCGACTTTCAACCCTACGTGGTTGAGGGTGTTGTTGAGCCCCCCGCAAATCCCCTGGTTGTCCCTCAACCATGTATACGGTTCGGTGGCAAGGGGTTCAATGACATCGACAATGTTGGGAAGACGGGTAGACATCTGAGTTTATTCGTCATGGGTGGGCAGCACGCTTTCAACTATAACGGAAAAGGTTACTGGATGGACCGGTGTATTGAACTCAACTTCGAGTTTCTCACCAGGTGTCTCAAACTGGACCGAGACGAGGTGAGCTATAAGGAGGATGTTTGGAGCGGAGGAGGTAATTTCGGCCCTTGTCTTGAGGCGTTTGGTAGAGGCTTGGAGATTGTTAACAATGTGTTTATGCAGTACGCGCTTACCCCCGATGGGACTTACCGGGAGTTGGACATTAGAGTTATTGATGTTGGCTGGGGTGTAGAACGCATAGGCTGGTTCACCCAAGGGTCGCCAACTATATACGAGGCAACATTCGGTCCAGTGTTGGACTGGTTGAAAGAGAGTACTGGGGTATCCGTTGACGAAGACCTTTTAGAGCGTTATACTGTTTTGTCTGGGCTTCTCAACGTGGATGAGGTGGAAAACATTGATAGAGCTCGGAAAGAAGTCGCCACGAAACTTGGTATAACCCAGGAAGACCTGGACAGGTCTTTGGGGCCGCTGGAAGCGTTATATGCTATTTCGGATCATACTCGAACACTGGTTTTCGCGGTATCTGATGGAGGAATCCCCTCCAATGTTGGTGGCGGCTATAATCTACGCATTATCCTCAGACGTGCCTTAAGCCTAAACGACCTGTACGATTTTGAGTTGGATTTCTTGGAACTCCTCCATAGGCATATCGACTATCTGAGAAAAACTTACAAACGTGTAGATGTTGCTTCGGAAATCATTGATGATATCTTTCTTGTCGAGCGGGAAAGATATTATAACACGCTGGAAAAGGGTAGAACGCACGTGGCGAGACTGCTTGAAAAGAAGAAGAAATTGGATTTAGGCACCCTAATTGAGCTTTACGAGTCAAAGGGAATCTCCCCCGAGATGGTTCAAGAAATCGCCGAGGAATCGGGTATAAAACTTGAAGTCCCCGGAGATTTTTATGTACAGTTAGGGAGTAAAAAAGAAAAGATTACTATTTCTCCGGCTAAGGATCCGCTGCTAGATGAGCTAAAGGATATACCGCCAACAAGAACTCTTTACTATGAGAAACCTTATGAGAAAGAATTCGAAGCCAAAGTGTTGAAGATACTGGACTCAAGCGTAGTTTTGGATCAAACCTTATTTTATCCCACGGGTGGGGGCGCTGCGAATGACACCGGAACGCTGAACGGATACAAAGTTGTTGACGTGAAAAAAGTGGGTAACGTGGTAGTACACAGACTCGATAAACCCGTTCAGCTATCTTCACAGCGAATCAAAGGAAGAATAAACTGGGATAGAAGGATCGCTCTTATGAGGCATCACACCGCCACACATGTTGTAAACGGTGCCGCAAAGAGGGTTCTCGGCCCGCATGTCTGGCAGGCGGGAGCGGAAAAAACCCCCGAAGGGGCAAGGCTTGACATCACCCACTACAAAGCATTAAACACCGAGGAGATTAGAGAAATAGAAAGAATCGCAAATGAAATAGTCATGGAAAATAGACCGGTTAAGGCAAAATGGATGCCTAGGGACGAGGCGGAGAAAAAGTATGGTTTCCAAATCTACCAAGGTGGTGTCGTGCCTGGACGCACTATAAGAATCATCGACATAGAAAACTGGGACGTTGAAGCTTGCGGTGGCGTCCACCTGAGAAACACTGGTGAAATTGGTCTAATCAAAATTAAGGGAGCGGAAAGAATCCAGGACGGTGTTGTTAGATTGGAGTTCACCGCAGGCACAGCCGCAATTGAGTACATTCAGAAAATTGACAACCTTTTAGAGAAAACAGCTAATATCTTCCGTGTTCCCTACAACCAGTTGCCGAAAACTGCTGAGCGGTTCTTCGAAGAATGGAAGCAGAGAGGCAAAGAAATAGAACGGCTACGCGGCGAGATATCAGAAACAGAGGCAAGAGAACTACTGAGCAAAATCAAAAGACTAGGAGAATACGAGGTAATCATCGAGAAAACCCGTCTAAGCACAGACGAGGCAATAATGGTTGCAAGCAGAATAACAGAGAAAAAACCAAACGCAGTGGTGATACTGGCAAGGACAAACAACAAAGTAGATGTCATAGGTATGATTGGAGCCTCTGTCAACCTGAACATTAGTGAGATCATTAGAGAGGCATCGAAAATTGTGGGCGGCAGTGGTGGAGGTAGAGGCAGACTAGCCAGAGGCGGTGGACCCAGAACAGAAAAGACAGAAGAAATGTTGAACAAGATAAAGAACCTGATAAATCAGAAATAGAGGTCATGCCGGGTACCTTGTATCCTCAGCAGGCTACCTTCCACCTCCTGATGGGAGAGGCGAGGTCTGCACTTATTGTATTCTGGCTTCCTGCTTCTATGTTTTAACCGAATAGTGCTCCGAGTCCTGCTACTTCTTCCTCTTCTTCCTTCTCCTCTTTCTTTTCTTCTTCCTTAGCTGGTTTTGCTTCCTCCGGCGCTGCCTCCGCAGGTGCTGTTACGGCGACTGCCGTTGGCGCAGCGGTTTTAATCGCTTCCTCAATATCTACTTCTTCTAATGCGGCCACCAGCGCCTTGGCTCTCGCCATATCGGTTTCCACTCCAGCTGCTTCGAGAACTTTAGCTACGTTCTCTTCGGTAATTTCCTTTCCAGCTTTGTGGAGGAGCATCGCTGCATACACGTATTCCATTGCTTTTCACCTCGAAGGTTTATTACACTCCTCTTTTTGATTGATTTTTTAGATGCTAATAAACATTCCTCACATAGTCTTTAACCAAACAGCGCACCTAACCCTCCAACTTCCTCTTCCTCTTCCTCTTTCTTCTCTTCCTTTTCTTCCGGTTTTTCCACCTTTTCCTCTTTCCGCTTAGTTTCCTTTTCTTCCACCGGTTTAAGCGAGGGGAACAAACTTGCATCCTTTGCCGCCAGTTTCAAGGCTATATTCAGTGCTTGGCTCTCTGCTTTTCTAATTATGCTTGGGAGAACTTCTGGTATGGGTATCTCCGCGTTTATCGCTAGATTCGAAGCGTTCGAGTGTGCGGTTCTCAGTAGCTGTACTATTGTTTCTGGTGTGGGTATCGCTGCGTAGAACGCGAGGTTCAATGCCTGAGTGTACGCCTCTTGAATCTCTTGGAAAAATTTCTCCGGTCCTACGGTTAAAATATCCTCTGTTAGTATTAGTCCGTCATCGTATGCTACACTGAGTGATAGCCCCACCTCTATGGGTTCAATGTTCAGTCTTTTCAGCACTAAGGCCAGTTTCTTCGTGATGAGATCCCCCGGTCTAGCGACTACGGTGTCCTTCGTTATCCATATTGTTCCCGACTCTACACGGGTTGGGAGTCCTACATCGCCTAATTCGCTGATGATTGGGCCTGGCGGAAAACCTGTGTTTCCTGCGGGTACCACGATTTCAACAGGGCTTATGGTGTCTGGTTTGGCAGCCGTTTTGGTCTTGCTTTTGGCAAGGATATTACTCAGCTTAAATGGGTTCATATTTGTTAGTATCAGGGCTACTGAACCCTTAACGTAGTCAGCTAGCTTGTCAACGTTCTTCTTTTTATCCTTAATTTCCTTGAGGCTGCGTATGATCAGAGTGTTTTTCTCCATTTTTATTAGCGCCGTGTCCCTCAGTTTTTTTCTAAGACCCTGAAGCTGCTTAGCGCCTATTCCCTCCATTTTACTTAGGCCAATAACTTTATATTTTTCTAGTAACCTTTGCAGCCTCTCCTTTCTTTGAATCTTGTATTCTGGTACAGGTCTTCCTCTAGCCGTAACCGCCATTTTTAGAGCTTCCTTTACTCCACTTTTATTGCTGGGCCCATGGTGGTTTTCAGGTAAACTGACTTGATATGTCTGGCCCCTCTTTCAAATTTACCTTCCAGAAAGTTGATAACATTTTGAACGTTTTCTGCTACCTTATCTTCATCCATATTCTCATTACCCACTCTCAAATGAACAACAGGATTGTTTCTCATTCTGATGCGTGCGTTTTTCTTGTACTGGTTAAGAATCGCATTAATATCCGCGTTCGGAGGAATAGGTTTCGGCATTTTGCCCCTGGGTCCAAGCACCGGACCGAGGGTTTTGCCCACCTGCGGCATGAGGTCAGCACGAGCAACGAAGAAATCGTACTCTTGTGCTAGTTTTTTCACGTTCTTCCTGTTCCGCGAAATCTCGTTCAGTTCATCCTTATCTATTACATGAACTCCAGCATCTTTCGCCTTCACCGCGAGGTCACCAGTAGCAATGACACAAATTTTTGGTTCTTTACCTGTCTCGTTTGGAAGCGTTATCTCCGTATTTAAACGGTTCTCAGGCTTCTTCAAATCGATATCCTTCAAGTTAACCGCTAGCTCTATTGACTGCACAAAGTTCCTCTTCTTTGAACTCTGCTTGGCCTTCTTTATAGCCTCAACGATTTTCCTCTTGTCAAGGGGCATAATGTTCCCATCCATTCATCCTTATATTAGCTCTGAATTTAAATTTCTTTTCGAACCGCTTATAAGATTGCTTATAAGGACACGTTGAAACCTTCTTAGAATATCTAGACGTTCTTCAAAAACTATTCTTCGGATAATGCTTCGCTATACTTCCCTTCCAAGACTTCTTTCTGAACCTCTCTGGGATCCTTTCCCTCAACTGTAACTCCCAATGATAGACAGGTTCCCAGAACTGTGCGCACAGCAGCTTTTAGACTGTTCGCCAGAAGTTTATCTCTCTTCATATTCGCTATCTTCACCACCGACTCCATACTGAGGTCCCCGATTTTGTTGGCGTCCGGCTCATTGCTACCCTTCTCGACGCCTAACTCGCTAAGTATTAATGCGGATGTTGGAGGCAGCCCAACTTCCACCTCAAAGGTTTTGTCCTCTGTGTTCACAGTTATTGTCACGGGCACCTTCAAATTTTTGAAGTTCGCTGTCAACTCGTTAATTTTCTGAACCACTTGGTAAAGATTAACCCCTGTGGGCCCCAATGCAGGCCCGATTGGAGGTCCTGCAGAGGCTTTTCCTCCTTCAACGAGTGCTTTGACGGTTACTTTCTGCGACATCTGATTCCTCCTTCGTGGTCTTCTATCATGGTTGAGTGTCTATCGCTCTATTAGTACTTCTCAATAAAGAAATCAGCTCGGTTTATGATTTCTCTTTTTCTTATCTTTTAGGTTTACACTTCGGAAGACATCCTCTCCTAAGTTTAAAAATTTTTTGCGGTTCACACTTCTGTGTAGTTTATCACTCTCCCATTAAGCTAAATTCTCTTCATAGTTCTTCCGATAAGGCAAAATTATATTCTATCTCCCTCCCCTCTCTCCACGAGTTTAACATAATCCGCATGAACCTTTACCGGTATCGGATACTGCGATTCGATTAGTTCTAAAACAACATCCTCCTTGTCTGGATCTATCCGTGTAACTTTAGCTTTCTCCCCCTTAAAGGGCCCTCCCGTTATCTCCACTATGTCCCCTCTATTAATACCCTCCGTCGAAGGCTTCGGAATTAGGAAATCGTCTAGTTCCTCAATGTCTATTTTACCTACGACCTTCCCTCTCACGTGAGGTATGCCTGCGATGATCATGTTTACCTCCCTTTGGCTAGGGGCCTCGATAAAAACATAGCCGTTAAGCGATTCGGGTGCCATTATCGCCTTAATATCTGCTTCGGGGTTTCCTTTCATTCTCTTTTCTATCAGCGCAGCTACGCTCTTCTCTTGACCAATTGTCGTTCTTAGTGCGAATATGCTTGTCTTCTTAGGCATTTTCCCTACCTAACCCTAATTCCTTTTTATCCCGTGGCGCTAGGATTAATGATGGGAATGAATCCATTAACAAAAATCATCGTGATTATGAAGGCGACTACCCCTATCAAAAGAATACCCAAAATGCAAATCCTAATTGTTGCCCACATTTCCTTACGGGAAGGGTATCTAGCGAGTTTAAATACTCGCCTTGACCTTTTGATGAAATTTATCAAACCCAAGTCTCAGCGCCTCTGACTCCGTTAACCCTTTAATAATCTTCAGCTCAAGCAAAGCATCATCTAAATAGGGATTCGAATTGGTATCTTTTAAACTTAATTGCCTTCCCCTCTTGGCGGTGTAGGAATGTTTGGTCTTTGGTAAGGTTTTTATGTCTCGGCGTGAACTTTTAGCTCCCCCGTGTGGTGATTGCCGTGAGAACCCCGGTCAGAAAGCAGCCTTCCCCCTCACTCCCCATCCTGCGCAAGGCGACTCAGAAGTACCTCAAGTCCTTCGACGGCAAGGTCTACTCCGAGAAGAGGCCCTGCCCCAGGTGCGGCTCGGAGAACACCATAAAGAAGGACTCCACCGCGAAGATCTACTGCAGGCTCATCACCAGGAAGGGCTTCGTGGACGTGGTGGTGAGAGTTAAGCGCTTCCAGTGCAAGGAGTGCGGCGCCAAGTACGGCGCCAAGGCCCCCTTCTACGAGGGCTGCGGCTACGCCGCCCCCGTGGTTAACCTCTGCCTCGCCATCGCCGCCAACATGCCAGCGAACAGGGGTGAGGCCCTCCTCGCCG
>JAUQYY010000094.1 GCA_030587505.1 Candidatus Sigynarchaeota archaeon | reverse complement strand
CTATGGATAAGTTTATCTTCCCCTAAGCCGTGTTAAAACAGAACCGTCCGCCAGACATAACCCACCCAATCCTCGGATATATCCCTAAAAACTTTTCACAACCAAAAACGCACTCTTTTTTAGGTCTTTTGATGGGAATGTCCCCGACACATTCTCCGACTGAAAAAAGCCACAGAAACACGAAAATACGGAACCCTAACCAGCCCAAACAGGAAAAGTGAAAAGCAAAGACCGTGCGGGGAACCCTCTGCGGAGCGCTTAAAGAGAGTAAAACGCAGCAACGAAATCAAAACCCACTACGAGGACGTAAAGGAGGAACCGGGAACAAAAGGTGGAAGAATGAAAAAAGAGTGTTTGGTTATTTAAACGTATCACCTTCCAACATAGAAAGATTGAATTTTTAGATTTTGCGTGCAATCTCCGCTGCTTCGTGAACCGCCTCAAACGCTTTTCTTGGCTCCACACAGTCACCGATAGCGTACAGTTCAGGAACCACGCCCTCGAGCTGGTCGATCAGCTCGTTGTTTGGCACAGTACCAACCGCTAACACCACAGTATCCGCCTCGATAACATCACCGTTTTCGAGAACCACACCCCTCTCGGTGATCTCTGTGACCTTGGCGTTGGTCAGCATCTGCACCCCGCGCATAGCAAGCGTCTTAAGAATCGTCCAGCGTGTAGTTCTACCAATGTCTACACCCATTCTATCGAGCATCTCAACGATAGTAACCTCGCGTGTCTTTCTCACCATATCGTAACCCGTTTCGAGGTCCAAAACGCCGAAGTTCACCAGAAAAATCATCTGCTCTGGGGTAATAGAACCACGGTCAGTTAAGAAGAGTCCAGTTTCACAACCAACGCCGCCCCCACCTACAATAACAACCTTCTTGCCTACGGGAACCCTGCCAGCTAATACGTCCCAAGAAAGAACCACGTTGGAACCATTAACACCCGGAATGTCGGGTATAAGCGGGCGGCCGCCGGTGGCAACAATCACAACATCCGGCTTTAATTCCTTCACCAGCTCGGGGGTAACCTCCTTACCCAAGACCACATTAACTCCGAGTAACTCCATCTGGTAGGACAAATAGTCCACAAGGTTCTTGAACTCCCGCCTGTCCTGAGGAGCAGCAGCCAAGTTCAACTGGCCACCCAAGGTGTTGCTCTTCTCATACAGAGTCACGTCGTGCCCCCTAAGCTTCGCAACCCTCGCGGCCTCCATGCCAGCGGGTCCACCACCAATAATCAGAACCCTTTTGCGCTTGGCGGTGGGCTTAATCCGGTACTCAGCCTCGCGGCTCGCAGCGGCGTTCGCCAAGCACTCCACGGGTTTCAGTTCAAAAACGTGGTCAAAGCAGCCCTGATTACAACCCAAACACTGCCTAATCTCTCTGAAACGACCCTCCTTAGCCTTTCTAGCCCACTCGGGGTCGCAAATCAAAGCCCTGCCGATACCCACAAGGTCCGCCTTGCCGTCAAGCAGAATCTGCTCCGCCAGCAGGGGGTCGGTGATACGGTTGCAAGCCATAACGGGAACGTCGACAACCTCCTTAACGTTCTCAGCGAGCCAAACATAACAGCCCCGAGGAACATTCATAGTGATCTGGGGAACACGGCTCTCGTGCCAGCCACCAGTAACGTTAAACATGTCCACACCAGCTTCGGCGAAGAGCGGAACGTATTCCCTTACCTCCTTGTAGGTGTTGCTTCCGGGAACCATGTCATCCCCGGAAATCCTCATAATCAGCGGGAAGTCGTCGCCAACCCTGTCCCTAATAGCGTGAATACACTCAATGCCGAAGCGGGCCCTGTTCTTCAGGTCACCGCCGTACTCGTCGTCCCTCTTGTTTGTGAGGGGTGAGAGGAACTGGGGAATCAGGTATCCTGCGCTGGCGATAAGCTCCACGGCGTCGAAACCCGCCTTCTTAGCCCTGAGAGCGGCCTCACCGTAATTCTTCTCAGTCTCCAGAATCTCCTCCTTCGTCATAGCTCTTGGGGTCTCACCCGTAAACTTGGAGGGAACCGCCGAGGCACTAACCGGCGTTTGTCCAATGATAAACGAGAAGGCGTACCTACCCGAATGGTACAGCTGAGCCCCGCACTTGGCGCCACCCTCATGAATAGCCTTGGCGAGCTTAGAGAGCCCGGGAATGGCGTCGTCCGTGTCGATGCGAATCATCGAGTCCATACCCTTACCCAGAAGCTCAGTCCAGCAGCCACCCACAAGAATAAGCCCAACCTCGTTCTTGGCACGCTCAGCGTAAAAATCAATCAGCTGCTGAGTAACATAGCCATCCTGGGCGTAGCCTAGGTGCATGGCGGGCATCACTATCCGATTCTTTAGCTCCATCGTGTTGATTTTTATGGGTTCGAACAGTTTCATTCAAATTTCCTCCTTTTGTACATTGGAACGTAATTTTTGATTCTGAACTTTTAGTTTGTACCTACTTATTTTTCTTTTCCTCTAGCAGAAGGGATTTGGACGGGTGCTTGTGGCGGTGTATTTAACGGGTAGTGAATTCTTTTTTAATTCTTTGGGCGTTTGTGGAGAGGGTAACTGCCTCACATTTTCGCATTTGTTGGGTGGTGTGTTTTGGGGTTGGTGTGCTTCTTCGGGTTTGTTGCCTGTTGGAAATAATTTATAAGGATTGGATGAGGTTCTGAGTATTGTGTTTTGGAGGTTTTCTCTGGATGGTGTTTTGGCTCATTGGCGGTTAGTGTGTTGGTTTTGATTCTTTCACACTGTTATTGTGGAGGTTTAGTGTATGGGTAAGATTAGAGTTGCAATCGCTGGTCTTGGTAACTGTGCCAGTTCTCTGATTCAGGGCGTTTACTACTACCGTGATGCTTCTCGGGATGAGACTGTTCCCGGTTTGATGCACGTGGACTTCGGTGGCTACTACCCGAGGGACATCGAGTTTGTCGCCGCTTTTGAGGTTAACAGGCTGAAAATCGGGAAGGATCTGAGCGAGGCCATTTTCGCCAAGCCTAACTGTGTGGAGCGGTTCGCCGATGTGCCCGAGCTGGGTGTTGAGGTTCTCCCGGGACCGATTATGGATGGCGTTGCGCCCCACATGGTGGAGTCCTTTTTCTGCTATGACCCGAAAGAGGTTGAGCCTGTGAATGTGGCCGAGGTTCTGAGAAGTGTTAGGGCCGACGTTCTCATCAATTTCCTTCCCGTTGGAAGCGCAGAGGCGTCCAGGTTCTATGCGGAGGCGGCTCTCGAGGCGGGATGCGCGTTTGCGAACTGCATTCCCGAGTTCATCGCGTCTGACCCTGTGTGGGCCAGCAGGTTTGAGGAGGCTGGCCTGCCCGTGGCTGGCGACGATATTAAGAGCCAGATTGGGGCCACTATTCTACACAGAACCCTCGTGAACCTTTTGCTCGATAGGGGCGTGAAAATCGATGAGACGTACCAGTTAAACATCGGTGGGAACACGGATTTTGAAAACATGACTGTTGAGGAGAGGCTCAAAACCAAGAGGATCAGCAAGACAGAAGCCGTCACCAGCCTCACTCCGTACAAGGTGCCTGTGAGGATTGGCCCCTCGGACTACGTTCCCTTCCTGGAGGATCAGAAGATATGCTATATTAGGCTTAGGGGAAGAAAGTTCGGAGATATGCCGGTGAGCCTTGAGGTCAAGCTTTCTGTGGAGGACTCTCCCAACAGTGCTGGCATGGTTATCGACCTTATCAGGGCTGTTAAACTGGCTCTTGATAGGAAGATTTCGGGTCCGCTGATAAGCATCTCGTCCTACGCGTTTAAGCATCCCCCGACACAGGTTCCCGACCATGTTGCTCGTGAGTGGGTTGAAGAGTACATCCAGGGTAAGAGAGAGCGGTGAGTTCTTTTCCTCCCTTTTCTATCGTCTTAAAGCGGATTATACGCTCCCTTAACTTCCTCTCATTATAAATGTAGTATTTGAATTAAGCACTCGAACTTTGATATCTTAAGGTTACTCTTATTCTTTAGATTTCGCTTTTATGAGAATGAAAATATTATTATAATTCTGATACCCATAAAATATCATACGAGGTTTTGGAGGAAAGCATGTTGAGCGAGGAACCCCCGTCACCCGAACAGGTTAAAAAGGATAAAGAGCTTCTGGAGAAACTCCAAGAAGAGAGAAAAAAGGAAATGGAAAAAGCCTTAGCTGAGAGTAAAGCGGAAAGAGAGACTCTGATGAAAGAAGCCGCGGCAAAACTGGAGAGCCATATTGAGGAGAAAGCGAGTAAAGCACCCCCTGAATAGCTCTCTGATTCTCCCGCGTATCCTTCACTGATTAGGCAGTGATTAAAAATCAACTGCCATTTTTCTCCCTTTTTTGAGGAGAAGCCTCAAATGATAGTACAAAAATGATGAGTGAGAGTGTAA
>JAUQYY010000183.1 GCA_030587505.1 Candidatus Sigynarchaeota archaeon | reverse complement strand
TTTGGCGAGGGAATTGTTGGGAAGCGGGGAGGTTACGGAGGTTTCGAAGCAGCTTGCGGCTTGTATTAGGGGGGGTGTTGCTTTTCACCATGCGGGGCTGAGTTATACTCAGCGGAGGATTGTTGAGGAGGGGTTTAGGGGGAATTTGATTAAGGTGGTGTGTGCGACTCCTACTTTGGCTGCGGGTGTTAATCTTCCGGCTAGGAGGGTGATTGTTAGGAGTTATAGGCGGTTTGATTCGAATTTTGGTTTTAGGATGATTCCGGTTCTTGAGTATAAGCAGATGGCGGGAAGGGCGGGGAGGCCGAAGTTTGATGCTGTGGGGGAGGCTGTTCTTATTGCGAAGAGTGAGAGTGAGGCGCGTACGCTTATGGAGAGGTATGTGAATGGTTGTCCGGAGGTTGTTGAGTCGAAGTTGGCTAGGGAGTCTTTTCTTAGGACGCAGGTGCTTGCCACGATTGCTTCGGGTTATGCTAGTGATAGTGGGGGGGTTTTGGAGTTCTTTGGGGGAACTTTTTATGCTTATCAGTTTGGTTCGGATTTTATTGAGGCGACCCTTGGTGATGTTCTTAGGTTTTTGTTTTCGGAGGGGATGGTGGAGTCTCGAGGGGATGTTTTGGTTGCTACGCCTTTTGGGCGGAGAGTTTCGGAGCTTTATATCGATCCCATGTCTGCTGTGAAAATTAGGGATGGTTTGAGGGTGGAGGTGGAGCGGCGGACTGATATTGGGTATTTACACCTGATTTGTAGTACGCCGGATATGCCCCGTCTCTATCTTGGGAAAAGGGATTATAGGGAGCTTGGAGCCTTTGCTGATGAGCATATGTTTGAGTTTCGTGTGGATGTTCCGGGTGAGTGGGGTGATCCAAGTGGGTTTGAGTGGTTTTTGTCTGAGGTGAAGATGGCTTACTTGCTGGAGAGGTGGGTTAATGAGGCTTCGGAGGATGAGATTATTTCGCAGTTTGGTGTCGGGTCGGGTGATATTCTGCGGTTTGTGGAGACGGCTGACTGGCTGCTTTATGCTGCTTATGAGATTGCTAAGTTGCTGGGTTTGAAGGGGGAGCTTCCTTACATTGGGCGACTTAGGAGGAGGATGAGGTACGGGGTGAGGGAGGAACTTTTGGAGCTTGTTGGACTTGCGGGGGTTGGGCGGATAAGGGCGAGGAGACTATACAACGCGGGGTTGAAGAGTCTTCGTGATGTGGCTTCTGTGAGGGTTGAGGAGCTGGCGAGAATTCCTTCAATTGGTAGAGAATTGGCGAAAAAGATTAAGACGCAGCTGGAGGGAAAAACTGGGGGTGACGCGGTTCCACCCGTTTCTAGGGGGCAGACGTTTCTGAGTGATTTCGAGTAGTGAGATGTGGAGGGTATTAATCGAGGGCTTCGATTATAGAGTTATTTTTTCTAGTTGTCGTAGTACGTGTTCCCGCACTTTTTGGGGGGATGGAGGTTCAGCTACTATCTGTCCTTGCTCTATGAGGGGTTTTAGCATCTCTTCCATGGTTTCACCACATTCTGGGCATTTATTTTCTTTCTCTTTTTCTTTTTGTTTGGCGGGACGTACTATGTCGAGTAGGCATTTTGGGCATCGCCAGACCTGTTTTGCTCCGCCTAGTTTTCCGCGTTTTGCTACTGGTTTTCCGCCTATTTCGACGATGTCTAGGGCGAAGTCGACTACAGGTGCGTTGCTGCACCATGTGCCTACGCCGAAGCCGTCTGCTCCTGCTTCGCTGAGGGTTTTGAGGGTTTCTTCGTTGAGTCCTCCGGAGACGAAGATTTTGACGTTTTTGTAGCCGCGGATGTCGAGTTCCCACCTTACTTCTTTTACTATGTTTGCGAAGTTTCCTCTTCTGCTACCTGGGGTGTCTAGGCGTACTCCCCAAAGATTTTCTCCGATTGCTTCTGCTGCCATGATGGATTCGATTTTTTCGTCGTAGTAGGTGTCGCATAGGGCGATTCGTGGAACGTTTTTGGGTAGGATTTCGTCGAATGCTTTCCAGGCTTTGACCTGGTCGCCGAAAAGGATTATTAGGGAGTGAGGCATTGTGCCGCTTGGCTGTATGCCGATTAGTTTGGCGCTGGCTACTCCGGAGACACCGTCTAGTCCGCCGATGTAGCAGCAGTAGTCTATGGCGGGGCTTATGGCGGGGTGCATGCGTCTTATTCCGAAGGAGATAATGGTCTTTTTTGGTTCGATTTTTCGGAGCCGGGCGGCGGATGTTGCGACGCCTGACATTTGGCAGATGAATCCTAGCAGGGGGGTTTCTAGTTCGAGGAATTTGCCGTAGGGACCTTCTATGTACATTACGGGTTCGCGTGTACCGTAGTGGTCTTTTGGGTAGAATATGCTTCCCTCGGGTAAACAGTAAACGTCGACAGGGTACCCCTCGAAAAGATGTGCGACCTCTCTAATCCCTGATAGGACGCCCCATTGCCAGTTTCGGGGTAGGCCCCCTGTTGTCACTTCTGCGAGGACTCTGGTTTCGCTCATGCCTTTTTTTTCTAATATTTCTTTGGTGCGTAGGAAGTAGACGTCTGTGGTTTCGCCGCTTTTGATCTCCTCTTCCGTCGCAATAAAGAATCTGCGCATCTTAATATCTCCCCTTTTTTAGTCTTAAATAAGTGTGGAAACTGTTTTATAACACTTATCTTCTGGACTTGGGAGGATCTCTTTTTTAGTACCTCTCTGTTTTTATTTTTTATCTGACTTTGGTGTTCTGTTGGGTTGGTTCTTCGCGTGTTGTGCTGCCTTAGAATGTCCAGTAGGGTTTTAGCACTTTTTTGATTTCGCTTACTAGTTTGTTTACTTTTTCCCTAGTTTTTGGGTCTGGTTTGGGGGAGCTGTCCTCGAGGATTTCTCCTAGATTTGCCATGTGGGATAAGACGTTGAATATGCTTCGGGGAACGGCGTTGAGGTTGTATCCTCCTTCGAGGAGTACTGCCACTTTGCCGTTGCATTTCTGTTTGGCGACATCTAGGATTGTTTCCATTATCTTTCCGTGGCCAACGGAGCTGATGTTCATGGATGTGAGCATGTCGGAGTAGTGCGAGTCGAAACCCGCGGAGACTAGGATGAATTCGGGGTTGTACTGATCGGCTACGGGGTAGAGAAGCTCTCGAAGCGCGAAGAGATAGCTCTCGTCGTCGGTCCCCCAGGGTAGGGGTACGTTTACGGTGTATCCTTTCCCCTCTTTTTCTCCGATTTCTTGGTACCAGCCTGACCCAGGGTATATTCCCCACTGCTGTAGTCCGAAGTACAGAACGCTGGGGGTATCGTAGAAGGAGTCTTGTGTGCCGTTTCCGTGATGAGCGTCGAAGTCAACAATGAGGATTCTTTTTGTACCCCAGTTTTTAATCATATATCTGGACAGGATGGCTATGTTGTTGAATATACAGAAACCGTGTCCGTGTCCGTGGGTGGCGTGGTGTCCCGGCGGCCTTACCAAGGCGAAACTGTTGTTGACTTCGCCGTTCCTGATTTTTTCAGCTGCTGTGATTGCGCCCCCGACGGCTCTGAGGGCGACCTCAAAAGATTTATCGCTGACGACGGTATCGGGGTCGAGCATTCCTCCGCCTCGCTCACTCACGTAACGTACGTATTCGATGTACTCCATACTGTGGTTTAGGGCAACCGTGTCGATAGCCGCCTTCTCAGGGCTGAAGAGTTTGATCTCTGGCCTGTTTAGGACACCCTTCTTTTCAAGAAAGTCCATTGTGACTATTAGTCTTTTTTTGTTTTCGGGATGGTTCCCCGTTTCGTGTTCTAGGTAATCGGTATGGTAGATTATGCCTGTGTTAGCCAATAATCTTCACTCCCACTCAAGCTGTAAATAAACTGTTTTCACATACTATTTAATCCTTTATTTTAAGATTGTGGGTACAAGTATTTACACGTTCCAGTCGCAAACCAGCGGTAAACCCCTTTATTGCAGCTGGGCGGGTAGAAATACTTGGAGGCTCGGAGGAGGGGGGTATAAATACTGACTTTAGGTATTTGTTCTGGGAGAAACAATGCGTTTTAGAGGAAAAGTTTCGTGCACGAAAGTGGTCATAGCCTCCGTGCTCTTGATTTTGATTCTAACTTGTATGTTCCAGTTGTATGGGGCTGAGCTTCGCTATTCGCATCTTTTTGTAACTGGTGCGGTGGGCAAGGATGGAATTGGACAGGTCTGTTACAGGGGGGAGAACACGACGATAACTGTGAGGATGGTAAATTCCACTGATCCAATTGTGGGGGAGTTGACTCTTTTTTATGATGAGTATAATGGGCTCTTGATTGGTGGGGAGTATACTAACTCCAGCGGGTACGCTGTTCTTCACTGGAGTGTACCGGAAGATTACCATTTGGGTCAAACAACAATCAAAGCATCGTGTCCTAATAGGCCCGACGCGATACCGGTGTACACTGATCTTTTTATCAAGTCTAAGACTAATTTTGAGAACTTAACGTACCCATTATCTGTTTATCCCGGGGAAAAATTAGTTGTTGAAGCTATATTGGTAGATAATAATAACAGTTCGATTCCCAACCAGAGGGTGTATTTGAAAGATTATCAAAACGATAGCCTTAATGAATCGTTCACGGATACACTGGGCCGCTTTTCGTTATCGTGGGAGGTTCCACTTGACACTCCTGTTGGACCATGGAGGTTCAGAGTGAGATTCGAGGAGAACCAGTCGTACGCTTCAACAGAAGCCGAGATTATTGTAAACATTTCACCCCCGCCTATTATGGTGAAGTCAATCACGCTGAACGCAACCAGAGTGGCGCCGAATACGTCGATTCTGGTGACCGTAGAGGTTAGTGGGGATAACCCTCTGATTTCGGTGAGAATTAATGATTACCAATTGAAAAGGTAGGGAGAACCATTTGGAGGGGAATTATTGAAGCCTCCTCACAGCCTGGAAAATACACACTATCAGTGATAATTTATTACAACGGGACCACTTACGTTAACGGGTCGAACACCGGTTATATAGTGGAAGGAGAAGCGCAGAGCTTCCCAGCGGGGGTGTTCCTCCTGTTCCTCACCGTTGAGAACACCGATTTTACCACGGAATTGATTGTTCTCGCCCCGGTCTCCGCCGTGGCAGTAGTCTCAGCCGCTATAACCTGGAAGGGAAGAAAACGCCAGCCGATCTTTTCCAGAGACTACACCTTGGATGCGAACTCGTAAAAGGAGATGGTGGGGTTGCCGAGATTCCCAAACCCACCCGGATTGGGTGAGGTTTTTGAACTCGGGATCGCCTGCGTTCAGTGGAGAACCTTTGGGTTCTCCTCCCCAGGCAGGACTCCTGCCGCTTTAAGGGTTTAAAGCGGAACTGTACCCGTCGGGAACTCCCGAAGGGCTCATACCAAGTTCTCCGGATTAGAGGAGTCCTCCAGTCCTCTAGACCACAACCCCACCGATTGGAACGAGGGTTAGACAGGTACCCGCCACGTTCATCCAGAATGCTTCTTCCACTCACAGGCATCGAGCGCCCTGCCGGAGGCCACCTTCTATTGGAGGATTTGCTTGTTGCAGGACCTTCGCGGAGAAAGGGTGTTACTCAGCGTATGGGTTTACCCAGAACTAAAGATATTTGCAAATCCTATTTAAACCCTACGCACCCTCAATTGAGTTTGGGTAAAAGTTAATGTAGGATAAAACGAAGGGAGGGAGAGAATCAGATGAGAAAAGCTGTTTTTGAGAAAACTTTAAATTTATTAGTTTAACTCAAGTTATTAGCTTTAAGAGATATCTAGGGTTGATGCTATGGTTAAGAAGTTTACGTATCGTGGATATTCCATAGAGGAACTTCAGAGGATGCCGATGGACGAGTTCATAAAGCTTCTACCGTCACGTCAGAGAAGGAGCTTACTCAGAGGACTCCCCCCACGTCAGAAGAAACTGCTCGAGAAACTCAGACGAGCGAAGAGAGCACAGAGAAAAGGTAAGAAGGTGGTCGTTCGCACTCACAATCGAGACATGGTGATTTTGCCAGAGATGGTCGGGCTAGATGTGGCAATCTACAACGGAAAAACCTTTATCGAAGTAAAAATTGAACCAGAAATGATAGGCCACTACTTAGGAGAATACGCTCCGACGTGTAAACGGGTAATACACGGAAGCCCTGGAATAGGCGCAACAAAGAGCAGTATGTACGTTCCACTAAAATAGGCTTGTTTTTAAATTATTCTATCATTTAATACCGCAGTTGATTCGGCTTAAATATTAACAAAACCTTTTCGGGTAGTCTAGTGGTCATTAGCCGTGAAGGGCGAGGAGTACACCAGATTGACCAGCGGCGGAGAGGTGGATAGTACTTTTAAGAGTAGTTAGGGACTACTCAAAAATCTTAGGGAAAAGATAAGTATGTAGTTTTACGAATACTCTTTTACCGTTGGTATCTAAATCCTCCAAAAAATTGGTGAAAGGTAATGATAACGGGTAAAAAGATACTGATTACGGGCGGAGCAGGATTTATTGGGTCACATCTGGTGGACAGCCTAATCGAAGGAAACGAGATTGTGGTTCTGGACGATTTCAGCAGTGGCAAAATCCAGTACATTGAGCATCATTTGCGGAAAAGAAATTTTTCACTTGTGGAGGGCAGTATTTTGAACAGAAAAACGGTTGAAAGGGCGGCTAAGGGTGTGGATATTATTGTTCATGAGGCTGCGGTTGTTGGTGTCAAGAAGTATGTGGAGAAGCCGCTGGAGGTGATAAAGACAAACACCTTTGGGACGCACAATCTGGCGGAGGTTGCACTGGAGAATAATGTGGAACTGTTTTTGTTTGCTTCAACTAGTGAGGTGTACGGTAAAAACATTGATGTGCCGCTCAGCGAGAACGCTGATAGGATTCTTGGCCCCACCAGTATTTTCAGGTGGTGCTACTCGACAACAAAGGCGTTGGACGAGCACATGTTTCTCGCGTACCATTATCAGGAAGACCTGCCGGTAACGATACTGAGATACTTTAATGCTTATGGTCCGAGACAGGAGTCCAGTGATTACGGTGCGGTGATACCAATATTCATAAAAAGAGTTCTTGAGGGGAAACCTCCACTTGTACACGGGAATGGAGAACAGACAAGGGCATTCACGTATATAACAGATGTGGTAGAGGGTACCCTTCTCGCTTTAAATGGAGAAAAGAGCGTCGGGGAGATTTTTAACATTGGAAGCGAGGAAGAGGTGACGATTAATCGGCTGGCTGATCTTATATTAGAGTTAACAGGGAAGCTAAGCAAGATTAAGCCAAGGCATATACCCTACAGGGAGTTCTACGGGGATAATTATGAGGATACGGTGAGAAGAGTCGCAAACATTAGTAAGGCTAGAGAAATGTTAGGTTATGAACCAAAAATCTCTTTGAGAGAGGGATTGAAGAAAACAATTGAGTGGTACAGGTATAATTCGCGGAGTAGGAGGAGAGATAATCTGAGGACCGGTTAAAACGGTTAAGTCCTTATCGGGAGAGGAAATCTCCCTTAACGTGTGTTAGCCTTCAAGAGTTTCGAACTCTCTGAACAGTTTTAATGTTTCTTCTGCGTCTTTTTTGTCCAGTCTTTGGATTGCGTACCCTGTGTGGATTATTAGGTAGTCTCCTACTTTTACGTCATCCACTAGGGTTATCCACGCTTCTCTCTTCACGCCTCCAAAATCAACGACGGCTTTTTCACCACGGATTTCAAGCACTTTGGCAGGAATAGCAAGGCACATTCACATTTACTCCCTTTAGATTCAACGTCCTTCTTTTGTTTGACCTCTGATAGTTCTTAGAGAGACGAATAACTTAAATCTAACGCACTCAATTAACAAGCCACAGAAAACCCAGCATGACATTCTAGAAACAGTGAAACAAGTGTTTTTCAGATTGCCATAATGAGTTCCAGGTAGGATTTTCTTTCGAGGTTATCTCGTGGTAAGCCTAACTTGTCCATTATTGAGAATAGCGCCTTCCTTTTGGCTTCAACTTGCGCAGAATCACTTGTTTCGGTCTCCAGTTCTAAAAAGTTACCCAAACCCTGCACCTGGTCCACGGATGCGACTATATTTTCTTCTATTTGAAAAATCTTCCTGTGTTTAATCACTTCTGCCACAGGGGTAAAACCTAGCCTCTCAAAAATTTTCAGAATTATTTCGTAATTATCTACATTGACACACAGTTCTTCTCTGGTTTTTGAGAGGGGGTCGATTTTTGGACCTTTGTATGTTAGTTGGGTTCCCTCTTCGGAGCTGCGTATTCTTACGGCTTCATCGGTTTCTGCGAAGTTTCTTGATGGGTGTTGCAAGTAGATATCTTTTTGGAAAACGTTTTTAATGAATTTTGCATTGAGTTTTTTGATTAGTTTCTCAGCGATCTCTTCGGGGTCGTTTATTGGAGATTTTATTTCAACCTCGATCATTTTTTGATTCAGCCCTACTATTACAACTTTTTTACTTTCCATAGAGTTGGAGAATTCTACCTGACAAATGGTACTGAACAGGGGAAAGGTGTAGCGTCCGGAGTTAAGGTCCATTACCTATTCATCAGGTTGATTCTTTGGGATATATTTCTATCCGGATATCTCTTAAAAATGGTACCCAAAAAAATTAATAATAGTCTATTATTGGAATTTCTAGGACTGATGGTGAACACTAATGTCGGAAGCGGAAACAAAAAAAGTGAAGAAAAAGGATTTCGTTTTGGTTGATTTGATTGGGCGTGTTAAAGACAACGGTAAAGTTTTTGATACTACGATTCAGGAAGTGGCGGTAGAGGCGGATATTTACAATGAGCGTGAAGTATACAAACCCAGACTTGTTATTGTTGGTGCAGGCTGGGTTCTACCTGGACTTGACGAAGCCTTGGAGGGATTACACATTGGCGAAACTAAAAAAGTGGAAATTCCACCAGAAAAGGGGTTTGGCGAGAGAGATCCTAAGAACGTAAAGACTTTCCCCGCTAGGGAATTTCTTAAACAGAATGTGAAGCCTAGACCAGGGATGACAGTTAGAATAAAGGGGCGGCTGGGCACCGTTCAAAGAGTTGGTGGAGGTAGAATCCGGGTTGATATGAATCATCCCTTAGCAGGCCAGGTTCTAGAATATGAGGTGACGGTAAGAGACATATTGGAAAAGGACGAGGATAAGATAAAAGCGCTCATTCAACGCAGAATTGTTGGTATGGATCCCGACAGGTTCGAAGTTAGTATCAAAGAAAAGTCTGTAGAGATAAGTATACCCACCGAAGCGGTTCTCGCTGAGAATATTCAGTTTGTGAAGATCGGACTGGTGAACGACATTTTTTCGAATTTTGATTTTGAGGGTGTAAAATTTTCGGAAACGTTTAAAAGGTCCGCTACTGCGCAATCCTGAGAGACACTACTTTGAGAGCCTTTCCAGCTCTACACCCCTCTATTCTTTCAGATACGCTCTCAATGACGCATTTGTCTCCTTTGAATAGGCCGCTAGGGTTACAAATATCCGCATAAGGGCAATTGGAGTAATCACACTCTATTGGACTGTAGGTGATTGTTGCGCCTGGTATGGCTTGCTTTACTTCTAAGGAAGCTTGAATATTCGAGTATTTAACTTCGACGACGCAAACCCCGTCTTCATGGATTTTGCAGGGATGCTCTATGTTTCGAACTTCTGTAATTTCGTATATTCTTTTGGGCTCTAGGTTGCCGATGCAAACTTGGTAGAACTCACACTCT
This sequence comes from Candidatus Sigynarchaeota archaeon, assembly GCA_030587505.1. GTDB lineage: Archaea > Asgardarchaeota > Lokiarchaeia > Sigyniarchaeales > Sigyniarchaeaceae > Sigyniarchaeum > Sigyniarchaeum tengchongense. The sequence goes on along the minus strand of JAUQYY010000183.1, from coordinate 5,929 downwards.
TCACATACTTCGGTGTGGCCGACGTACACAAATTTTTCTCCTTTCTTCGCCTGTTTTACACCCACAAGAGTTAGGATACCTGTCATAATAATTCTCCGGTGATTTAAAATTCATTAAATTACTCCAGTAACGGTTGCGACCTCTTCTGCTACCTTAGGAACGATTCTTTTCTCATCAAGTATGGTGTACCTGTCACGTCTGACCTCTTTTGCTTCACAAAGCGCCCTAATGATAATTTCTCTATCAACCCGTATGTCTTTTGCGGTTGTGGGCGCTCCGACAGTTTTTAGAGTTTTTACGACTGTTTTCCAATCACCGCCGTGCAAATACATCATAAGTATTGTCCCGATTCCACACTGTTCCCCATGGTAAGCTGAATTCGGCGCTATCTGGTCTAATTTATGACTGAACATGTGTTCGGCGCCGCTCGATGGACGGCTTGATCCCACTAGACTCATGGAGATACCGCTTTTAATCAGAGCTTCTGTAACCTTTTTATAGCCTTCTTTGAGCTTCTTCCTTATTAGTTTAGCGTTTTTGATTAGGCTTTGGCCACTTTCTCTCGCCATGTTTGCAGCCGTTTCGTCAAATTTCTCATTGACACGTAAGTGGGCTAGTTCCCAATCTTTTACGGAGGTGAGTTTGGCTATTAAATCGCCACACCCAGACGCAGTTAACCTGTAGGGAGCTTTTGATATGATATCAATATCTGCGATAATTGCTATTGGTCCTTTTGCTTCAATGGAGAATGGGGCGATATTGTTAATTTTGGCGCGAGGTGAAGCGATTCCATCATGTGACGCAACGGTTGGAACGCTGACAAAGGGGATATTCTCTTGTGAAGCGGAAAGTTTTGACACGTCTATGACCCCACCACCGCCGACACCAAATACCACACTACTTTTCCCCTTTCGAATTTCTTTTCTAACTTGTTCAACAGCGTCTTTTGTCGCGTGTTCAATCAGCTTAATGGAGTAGTCTATTTTTGATTCATGGAGTGATTCAGAAATTTTATCCTCGGTAACCTTGATTACCGTTGGGTCGGATATGATCAAGGCTTTTTGGGAAACTCCTAGCTTTAGGCAGATTTCCCCAATTTTTTCAAGGGCACCTTGATCGATCAGAATTAACTTGGGTAACCGTTTATCCGTAGAAAAGTGTAGGCACATATCCTTTTTCTCCAGTCGGGCAAAGGCCATTTGCGTCTTGCATGATTCGAATCATCTATTTTTAGTTTTCGGTTATTAAATATTTACCACTAAACTTTTTATGCTTTACCCGAAGATATCTAACAGGAAAGTTATTTTTGGGTTCTACTGTTGCGAGGAGCTTCCTTACTCTAAGAGTAACCGCAGTTCGATTAAAAATTTATTTAGAGTCCTGATCCGACCGTCTAGAATCACATATGTACGCTTGTAATTTTAAGTGCGTATGCGTGAGATTAACCTTATGGTGCACTTAGTTTCGTTTTTTCAATTTTTACGAAATATTTATTACCTAGTGGGTGTTCAGTGAAAGGTGAGGATTTTATCCAATCGATTTTTCTTTGATTCTAGAATTAAAGGTTAAGGTGCACTGCTTGTTGTTTGAAGGGTTGAGTATGAGACCACTACTATACGAAGGTCTTTACTCAAAGGATTGGGCTGAAGAAGCCTCCAAAAACAAGAGAGAAAAATCAAGCCGAAAAACCGTTAAAAAACACCATTAGATGAAAATTGGGTTGGTAAAAGCAGAGGATTATCATTCTCATGAATCTTCGACACAAGAAAAATAATGACGGGTAAGGAGTAAAAGCAAACTGGATAGGATTAAAGCGAAAAACATAGGAATAAGAATACAAGTTACTGGAAAGTGCAGGAGGATGCAAGTTGTTATCGCAGGAAATTCTTAGCGAGATTAAACAATCCATTTTGCAGGGAATCCCAAAGGAAGCGAACGTGACAGAAGTGGAGTTTGAAGGGCCTGAGATTGCAATCTACCTTAAGAACCCTAAGATTTTGGTAGATGATAGTGAGCTTGTAAAGGAACTCGCCAAACGCATACGTAAAAGAATAGTGATTAGGTCAGATCCATCGGTGAGAATGCCAACAGCCGAAGCCGCTGAGAAAATTAGAGAGATAGTTGCGGAAGAAGCTGAAATAACGAATATAGCTTTTGACGAGAACGTGGGTGAGGTTATAATTGAGGCCAAAAAGCCAGGCCTTGTGATAGGAAGAAACGGAGTTACACTGAAGGAGATAACTAGAACGGTTCTGTGGCGGCCCTCGGTGATTAGAACCCCACCGCTCAGATCGGAGATGATAATGAAAATAAGGCATGTGCTACAGACAGAAAGCGTAATGAGGAAGCAGATTCTGAGAAACATTGGAAGGCGGATTCATCGCCCATTGTTGGTGAAAGATGGGTGGTTGCGTATTACCTCTCTGGGGGGATTCAGAGAGGTTGGAAGAACAGCGATTCTTATACAAACCGCTGAAAGCTCTGTTTTGATTGATTGTGGCGTGAATGTTGGAGGTTCACTGCAAGCTTTTCCGCGTATAGATTTGCCCGAGTTTGATATAGAAAATTTGGATGCCGTTGTTATTACACATGCACATTTGGATCACAGCGGTTTCTTACCATTTTTATATAAGTACGGTTATGAGGGACCTGTGTACTGTACTAGAGCTACATTAAACTTAATGACTCTCCTACAACTAGATTACTTAGATGTTGCAGAAAGGGAAGGGAAGCTTCTTCCCTATAGCCAGAAGGATGTTAGGAAGGCAATTCTGCACACAATCCCTCTGGACTATGGTGAAGTAACGGACATCGCTCCAGATATACGCCTCACTCTTCATAATGCAGGGCACATCTTGGGATCAGCTATTGTACACTTGCATGTGGGGGACGGCCTATACAACATCGCCTACACGGGTGACTTCAAATTTTCGAAGTCGCGTTTATTGGAGGCTGCAAGCTACACGTTTCCAAGATTGGAAACTATTATAATTGAAAGCACGTATGGAGGACCCAGCGATATTATGCCCTCACGGAAGAGAGCGGAGAGAGAACTGATAGAAATAATAAACGCAACACTATCCAGAGATGGTAAGGTCCTTATTCCGGTTCTAGCCGTTGGACGTGCGCAGGAACTCATGCTGGTATTGGAGGAGTACATGAGGAAAAGGATGCTTCGGGAGGTTCCGGTTTACATAGATGGGATGATAAGTGAGGCGACTGCGATTCATACAACACACCCCGAATACTTGTCAAAGGATCTCCGAGAAAGGATTTTCCATCAGGGAAGCAATCCGTTTCTTGCAGACTTTTTCCAACAGGTGGAAGGAGCTAGTTCAAGGCCAGACATAATCGAGGGGGATCCCTGCATAATAATGGCGACTTCGGGTATGCTGAGCGGCGGGCCCAGTGTGGAGTACTTCCAGTTAATGGCTCCAGACCCTAAAAACACTTTGCTATTTGTTTCCTATCAGGTTGAAGGAACACTTGGACGCAGAGTGCAGAAGGGTTGGAGAGAGATACCCATGAAAACGAAAGACGGTAAAACGGAGATGGTTAGTGTTAGAATCGATATCAAGTCTGTGGATGGCTTTTCGGGTCACAGTGACAGGAGACAGATACTGGACTATCTGAGAAAGGTTTCACCCAAACCAGAGAGAATAATCACATGTCATGGAGAAAATTCAAAATGTATTAGTTTGGCTAGCACAGCCCACAAGGTATTTAAGGTAGAGACCCGTGCGCCCCAAAACCTAGAAACAATAAGGCTGAAATGACGTTTTGCGATTGAGCCGGAGGCAACAGCTTCCGTGTACTTATTTTTATTATTATTTGTTTCTCTAAGCCAAAAATATCAACTGTTATTTTTGAGAGTTTGAGTAGAAAGGGGAGGATTTAGAAAAATTTTTATTGAAGGAGAAAAGTCAATCTAGTTCATTATTCTTTGATAGGATACCTAACTTACTGATCGTTGTAAGATTATTAGGGGTTTTAATACACTTGTGTAGTGGTCTCTGATACTATACTCTGCTACGTTAGTTATTCTTGCTAGGATTTTTTGCGTTAGGATTGGTCTCTTGGCTATTTTCTTAGATATTATACGGTCTGCGCAGTAGACTGCGGATACAGCAAAGATATATGGATTCCTTCCACCACGATTGATGTTGTCTATTTTGTGTAGAACAGAATAACTTTTTTGAGTTAGTAGATTTCGGTACTCCTCAACAGTGAAGCCTCGCTCCTTGAGGCGGTTCTCAACAATTGGGGAGGCGGTGACACTGGATATTATTCTTGGCAGATAGTCCTCACTCTTTCTGATCTCAGGATGCTTGTATATGAACAAGGTTCTTAACTCAAGGGCAATTCTGATCACCTTTTTAACGCTTAACCTGTGGCCTAGTTTTTTGAAGTTTTTTACCACCTCTTGTATCGTTACCGGCGCTAATTCTTTGTATTCTCTGATAGCGTAGAAGAGACAGGCTGCCACGAGGAGTATATGATTTGAAATTTTTTTGTTTATTTTTTTGACAGCCTTTTGGTAGAGATATGCGGCTCTATCTCTAATGGAGTCAGATATCTGAAGCATAGATGCGACATGGTTGAGTGATCTTAGGGCACGATAATCTGATTCTTTTCTGCCGATTCGAAGGCGTAGACTGTATCTAAATTTCAACTTTCGGTACAAGGCTTGTTTATCTGAAGAAAGTGGTGCGCCTTGACCATCGTAAAAGAACGGTGTGCGTTGAAAATCAATATAGCTGCCCATTCCGTCAACAATGTGCATTCGATTACCCAGTGCGATGTACTGATTGTGGTGAGTGTTCGCTGAATTTTCGGCGCCAATTTTAAAGACAGGGGGCAAATACTGTTTGGAAACAACCAAGCCGCAATTGCCACACACATATTCTCCAGAATGGAGTACTAGTGTTCCTGAACATTCGGGACAAAGCATCCTCTCTTCATCACACTGATTCATGGATAAATCACCATAATTTTAAACAAATTTAATATATTAATTTTTAATTGATAAAAAAAATAAATTTAAAAATACTACAATCAGAGTTAATAATAAAAAAGTTCCTTTCTAATATACAATTATGCAGAGGGGAGAGAGCTAACCGAAAGTATTAAAAGAACCTGAAAAAGCAGCAGAAAATACTCGAGCGGAAACAGCATTCATTAAACCCACTTCAAGTTAAAAAGGAAAAGAAGGCATTAGAATATCAAGAATTTTTCCTCCAAAACGCTTTAAACTCTGATTATTCAATGGGTGTTCCATTCGATTATTAAATAAAAAAGGGAGACTTTTAGGTAACACTGTACTTGGCTTCACCTTATGACTTAAATAGTTGTGCCAAAAAAGGTGGAGGCCCTTACATCGAGAATAGGGTTGCTAGGCGTTTCACGTGGTGAAATAAGATGACAAGAAAAATAAATGACAAGAAAAATAAAAAACAAACATCTTTGACTAGAATAGTACTTCGGAAACTTTTTCTGTTTTTTGTTTTCTGGGGGTTTTTGCTGCTCTTCCGGTTCTGCTGTGCCCCTTCCCCGGGTTGCCCGCGGGTGGCGTGTCCGTGTCTCACGGGGTTCGGGCTTCGCGGGCCTTGCGGCGGCGCGGGGTGTGGCCTGCTTGGGCTGCCCTCTATGGGTTCCTCCGCCCGGGGGACTTTCGGTCAGCCGGCGGGGGGTGGTTCGCCGGGCTGGCGGAGCAGCAGGGTGATGAGGAGGGTGATGGCGAAGTCTTCGTAGCTTCTCGGCGGTTTCTCCTCCCGGAGGGCGAGGAGGAGGTACGCGAGGCGGGAGGAGGGTTGAGGTCAGGAGGAGGAGCCAGCGCAGGGGGAGGCTGCGGGAGCACGTTCTCGCCCTGTGCCTTTTCACCATGCGGGAGCAGGTCTCTATTCCCCAGCGCAGGCTGTACTTCTTCGCC
>JAUQYY010000067.1 GCA_030587505.1 Candidatus Sigynarchaeota archaeon | reverse complement strand
TTGCCGGCGTCTTCGGGGTACCCTGGCCAGGCTAGGGCCGCTGTCTTCCTTTTTCCGACTATCTCGACTGCGTCGCCTGTTCTGATGTCCAGTGAGCTTGCGATTTGGGGGTCGATGCGGATGATGTTCCTTCCCACGTCTCTCGGCTTTGCTTCTGCTACTCTCACAAATGCGGTTTTTTGATTGGTCATGATTTATCACCACCTGATAATCGTTAACATAAATAATTTTTTAAATAAATATGATATTTTTTGGGTTACTTTACTTCGACTTCAAACTCGTCCGTTTCCAGGGGTTCCTTGATTTTGACTCTTACCTCAAGGATTCCGTTCTTGTACTCAGCCTCCGCGGACTCGGGTTCGATCTCCCTCTCGGTGTCTACTTCCTTGTAGTACTTCTTCTTCTCTGACTCCGCTGATATGGTTACCTTCCTCTTGCTTGCCTTGACTTTGATGTTTTCCTTGGAGACGCCTGGCAGTTCTGTGACTATTATCATGGTTCCGGTGTCCTTGTCTATGTGGGTTTCCGTGTATGGGGTTCGCACTGTTCCGTCGACTAGTCCTCCCTCGGTGGGGGTTACGTTTCCGAACTCAGTGACCACTGGTCTGCCGTCCTCGCCTATGTGGATCGAGACGCCGTAGTGTAGTGGTGCTTCTCGCAGATCTGTTTCGAACGCTGTTCTGAATAGGCGATCGAACATGAACTCCGAGTCTCTTAGTGTTCTTCTCAATTCCTTGAAGATGTCGTCAAACCAATCCATGGTTCAACACCTCGCTGGTACTTTATTTTGTGTATCATATTTTAAGTATTATACTTTTTGTATAATACCTATGGTAAAATTGAACGAGTTACCCTATTTAAATCTTTCGGTCATCAGAAACGCAGATTACATCAATAATAGAAAATCATAGGAAAAAACCATCAAAAATCTTAAGAAATAATAAAAAACAGCCAATTCTCCTCAAATACGATAAACTGTAAAACTCCCTCAACATACCCACCCAAACAAACACCAGATAGGAATCACCCTCACCAAAAAAAGCTCAAATCTCTCTCCGTGTGCACCCTTTTCACCACCTCACGAAACTATACTATTCACTCCGGGGAGCCGTGAACCACGCTCCCGGATGAAGCACTGAAGGTTAGTGTGGAGCGGGAGAAGCTCCGTCCGTGGGTGCGGAGTGGTTCGCTCACAGTGCCTTCGGGGCGTTTTCTATTCCTCGCCGTGTATGGCTCTTTTTTGTTGTTTTCTTCTCTATCCACGCGGATGGTCTCTGGGAGACTTTTACTCTTCTTCTGCTCCGGAGTGTGATGGCTTCGGTCTCACTGTTTTTTCTTAAGACAAAGATTATATAAGTTGTAAGATGATTATACCGATTGTTAATCGCTGAATCGTTGGGCAGGTCGGAAATCATACTCGGCAGATTGGAAGGATACTGGATTGGAGATTCACTGAAACGATTCTCCCCTGTTTGGATGAGGAGTGTGTCTTCGATGGATCCGTTGTTGAGAGGATTGCTGGGGTTGGTTCAGTCGCCTAATCTGTGGTGGGTTGAGTATGCGTTGCAGCCGCCTTTTGAGGCCGTTGTGGTTTTCGGCGGGATTCTCTTGGTGACTTTTGCTTTGATTGTTACTGAGAGGATTCACCAGACTGTTGCTGCGCTTGCGGGGGCTGTCGCAACCATTATCGCGGGAAAGTACTTCTCTTTGACGTATTCCTGGGCTCCTGTTTTGAGTTTTCTTGCTACGGGTGTTCCGCATGAGCTTTTGTTTTCGGATCTTGAGGTTTTCACGGAGTTCGTTGATTGGCCGACCATTTTCATTATTATTTCGGTTATGATTATTACCGCGGTGACGGAGCGTTCGGGCTTGTTCGAGTACATTGCTTTGAAGGTTATTAAGTCTGGCGGGGGGAACCTGAAGCGTATGTTTCTTTACTTGTGGATTGTTTCGTTTCTGTTGGCGTCCGTGCTGGGTATAACCCCTGCGTTCATAATTATTGGGGCGTTGATTCTAACGATTACTAAGGTGTTGGAGTTGAACCCCGTGCCCTACATTCTTAGCTGTGTTTTCGTGATTCTTGCTGCGAGCACGAGCACCGTGCTGAGCACGCTCGCGAACATTCTGGTCGCTTCACACTTCAATTTGAACCCGTTCTACTACCTCTCCTACGATGGCTTCATCATGCTCGGTTTTCCCTTTGCGCTCGTGTCTCTGGCTATCGCCGTTGCTTTCACCTTTTGGAAGTTCAGTGACTCCTTCCGAATACACGAGGAGGAGGAGTACAAGGAGATACGGAGTAAGATACTCGCTTTTGACGAGAACATGGTGATAGAGGATAGGCGCCTGTTCAGAATCGTGAGCGTACTCCTGATTGTGACGATTATCGCGTTCGTGGTGGGCGGCCTGATGGGGATCCCCTTCTACATGACGGCTCTGCTCTTCGCGGTTATCTTCTTCGTTGTGGGCGGCGCCGAGCCGAAACACGTTATCGCCGAGGTGGACTGGAACCTGATACTCTTCTTCATTGGCATATTCATCATAGTGGGGGGAGTGGACCGCGCGGGCATACTGCAGAGCATGGGCACCCAGATCGGATACATGGGGATCGGAAACCCCGCAACAATGACCTCTCTAATATACGGGTTCACATGCGTGTTTTCGGGTGTGGTGGATGAGGTTTCGGTTGTGGCGGTTATGGTCTACGCCATCCCCTACATTTCAAAAACAGCCTTTATTTCCCCGGGATTAATTATATGGGCGGTTCTCTACGGGGCGAACGCCGGCACTTCCCTAACGCCTGTGGGAGGCATCCCGAACATGATTGCGATTTCTGAGCTGGAAAAGGAGAACGTCAAGGTCACCTGGCTGGGATTCATGAAAATCGGGATACCCATAACGGTGCTGCGCGTGGTCACCGGAATCCTGCTGCTGCTCTTCTTAGCCTCACTCCTGGGCTGGGGAGTAGACTTTCTCGGCACAAGTCTGCTCTAACAAGAAACTAGAAAAGCCGGATCACATGTTGGAAGGAGGAGGTATGCTCGAAAAAATCGTTGGTGTGCTGAGCTCATGTTGTTAAGGAGGGTGCCCCCTTTTGAATGGTTTTTCTCTTATTTCTGCTCTTCTTCTCTTGCTTCTAGGATTATTTTTACCGCGAGTCTCGCACCGGTTCCAACGACCTTTGAGCAGTGGTCCATCATGCCTGACTTGAAGGCTTCCTCTAGTTCCTTCGGGTCCCACAGGTTGTAGGTTCTGCCCATGAGCCTCTTTTGGATGTCGTAGCACCGGCAGGTGCCGTACTTCTCCACGAACTGGTCGTGCAGCTGCTTAACCATGGCGTAGGCTTTCATGGGCTTGTACATGTCTTTGAAGTCTTTCTTCTCTCGGGGATAGAGGTAGCTTATCACCATGGAGCCGCCGACGAGCGCCCCACATGCCCCGTCTCCGGTTAATCCCAAACCGTCCGCGAGGCCGCTTGCAGCCTTGAACACATCCTCGTTCCAGATGCCCAGCGTATCAAAAATGGCTGCGATCACGGTTTGAGCGCAACCAGTGTTTTCTTTTTCATACTGTACGCCTAGCTTAAAGGCTTTTTCCAAGAGTTCTTCCTTTGACTCAGCCATACCTTTTCACCTCAACTTACTCCACATCATAGGGCTTCAAA
>JAUQYY010000038.1 GCA_030587505.1 Candidatus Sigynarchaeota archaeon | reverse complement strand
CCCTCATCATAGGGATTCTGCTGCTCGGCCTATTCAACTCCACGTTTGGCTGGAGTTTCTTTGAAGAAATAATTCTGCAGAACCTGACACATCAAGGCGTATGAGTAAAGGGTGGCATATCAAATGCGATTGAGGGTTAAAATTAATAAACTTTGAATGGCTATATCTGCGTGGTGAAACTTGTGGTTTCGAAGGATAGGATGTCTCGAATCCACAGACTCGAAGACACACTAGAATACGCTTTCAAGACCCTTAAGGAGCTTTATATACCCAGAATCGGAAACATCGTGCTCCCCGTGGGCAACACCGACGAGTCAAAGATTGCAATCGGGTTCGCCTCAAGGCTCGCGAACAGGTTTAACAGCAATGTAAAAGTGGTAGCCTTCAGAAAACTCTTGGGGGAGAAAACCGAAGAACGCCTCGCGGAGCACATCAACAAGCTGAGGGAAAGGAAAGTTAAAAACATTCAAAAGTTCGTGTTTGAAGAATTTAACTCGGAAGACATAGCCAACCTGATGAAGGGTATACCCGTCGAAGGAGGCGCGGTTAAGAAAATCAGAAGCTTCGACCTGTTTGTTTTGCCCATACCACTGACCACAGGTGTGAGGCCCTACGGTAGCCCCGAAGAAAAAGTGTACGTTTACGTGGAAATCGTCACGGATATTGTCAGAACCCACGCAACCCCGGTACTCTTCGTTAAGAAGACCCCCCTGGACGAGTCCAGAATCTTCGGATGCGTCATGGTTGTAATATACGACATTGACGAGATGTACAGTGCAATACCCATCGTCTTAGCCGTCAGCGATCCCAAAGCGGAGATCATGCTCAGCTACTGCATGGATCAGACCTTCCTTAAATCCATGGAAGAAACTATGCACGAACTCAGCGACGAGGCATCCGAAGTTAAGCTCAGAATAGAGGAACTCGTGGAGGACAAGGTAGAGAGGAGAATAGAAGAAATAGAACCGAAAATCGCGCTGAAAAAGTTTAGACCGTTCCACATATTCGCCTGCGGCGAAACCATTTCCACACTCCAAACACTAGCAGACGAGAACCACATGGGCCTAATCGTACTTACGGGATACGGAATAACGAGATTAATGGAACCCGAAATAGCCAATCTGATCCTAGAGGTCAACAGACCGATACTTCTCATACCATCAAGCCTCTTGAGAGAAGAGACACAGTTCCAAGAAAACACCTAAAAGGCCGAAGACTGTGATGAGGAAACGAACGTGAGAGGAGAAAACACGGAAAAGAGGTCGGAATTGTTTTGCAGCAAGACATTACCGCTTCAATGGATACCCGGAGGGGAAGTATTAAATAGGTCAAAAATTAATTTAAGCGCGTCTTCGTGTTGGTTTCAGATTCCTGTTTATTAAGAGTAGGACGATGTAAAATGGAGTCGTTCGACTTTATACTGAAGGTTGGAGGGAGCCTCTCTAAGAACAAGTCGGCTCTTAAGAAGCTCTTCAAGGAGCTTGCCAAGCTCTCCGAAACCCACAAAATGCTTGTAATTCCTGGAGGGGGACACTTCGCGGATGAGGTTCGTAAAATCCATGACAAGTTCAACATTTCGGAGGATGTTTCCCACTGGATGGCGGTCTTCGCCATGGACCAGATGGGTTTCTTCTTCTCGGACCTCAGCCCGAAAAACATAGTTGTAGACAACCTAGAAGACGCCGCGCAGATGGGCCCCGGACTGGTACCAATACTCATCCCCGCCAAGATAATGCTTGACAACGACCCGCTCCCTCACTCCTGGGACGTCACCTCGGATTCCATCGCGGCGTACATAGCACACATCACTGGCACAAAAAAGATACTCATCCTCACCGATGTCGACGGAGTGTACACCTCGGATCCCAAATCAAGCCGCGATGCAGAACTCATACTCGAGATATCAGCGGATGAACTCGCTAAGAAAAACACAAACACGTGCGTTGACAAAACATTTCCAATCCTAGTTTCCCAGTACGGGTTGGAATGTATGGTTCTCAACGGCAAGCACCCCGAACGGCTGGTCCAGGCCCTAAAAAACAAGAAGGTGAAAGGAACAATTATCCACGGTAAACCCGTACAAAAAATACTAAGCGAGTCGCTCACGAATCCGGGTGAAAGGAAGCTTGCCTAAACCTCTTTTATTGAGTCTTCGTGAACGCTGAACTCCTTTAGTATGAGCTTGGGCTGCTCTATAACCTTTTTTATAGCGGGGGTTAGCCAGTAGATGAAAGTGCGCCAGTCGACCTCCACGTATCCTCTCAGCTCCAGCCAGTTCAAGTGCTGGCGAATAGCCCCCATTTCCATACCCAAATCGCTCATCAGCGAGTGTATTCCCTTAACTTCCCCATCGTGCTTCTGCATTATCTTAAGAAGATTCAGCTCCTTCTGAACAGCTACAAGAAGCAAAACCCTAAGAGCCTTCTCAACGTTCTGACCCGTTTTCGCACTAGTGGGAACAATATAAACATCCGGAGGAATATCCAGGTCTTTTCTTATTCGAGACACTTCACGCGCGTTGGGGAGATCCTGCTTATTCGCTGCGACAGTTATCGGAACTCCCGGCAGGAACTCTTGGACCTCTCCCCAAATAATTTTAGCCTCAACATCCGAGTTTTTGTCCTGACTGTCAACCAGAAAGAGTACTCCGTCAGCACCCTTAGATAGAACCTGGCGGAGAACCTTAAAGTGTTTTAAGCCAGGAGTCCCGAACAGATGAATCCTAAGGTCCTCAATGTTCACTAGGCCATAGTCGAGTGCAACCGTTGTGTCCTGCTTATCTATACTAATGCTTTTACCCTTAGTTAGGCTTCGTATCATCGTGGATTTTCCAGAATGGTAGCTACCAGTGACCAAGATTTTCAATGAACCGCCTCACTTTGCAGATTAATTATTATTAATAAGGTTAACGAAGTTTAAAAAACCTTTGTATTTACTCTCACCGTTCGAAAACTGATTTTGATGATAATGCACATCCCTGAAAAAGTACCATACACAACAAACTAGACGGGTATGAACGGTTAAAGAGTTTTGGGATGTGTGACGCTATGCAGAATGTTCACCAGCTCTTGGACTCTCTCCTTGACAATTTTCCCACGCAGTCTGTCTGACTCCTCACACGCCGCACCCCTTATACCGAGAACATCCGCGCCTAGGTCTCGGATAATGGGGATGTCTTCCTTCCTTATCGAGCCCGCCAATGCGACCTGAACGTTCATGAGGTGCGCATCCCGAACAAAGCTCTCAATCTTCTCCAGGGACCACAGATCAAGCAGGCCCACTCCGTCCTTGATTGCCGTGTCAACCATGGCAACATCCGCACCAGCTTCGGAAGTTATCTGGGGAATCAGAAGAGGGTCTATGGAGTTTATTCTGTGGGCATCCGCGTAACCCGCGATGACGACCTTGATACGGGGATTGTAGTCCTTGACGCTTCTCACAACCTGTTTTGCGAGGTAAAGAGCATCCTGATAAACGTTTACGCTGTACAGCCCTACCTTCACATAATCAACGCCACTTGCGGCCGCCCCCAGAGCAGCTAGGGCTGCCATGCCAGGCTTATTGGGAAAATCTCCGATAGCGGCGCTGACCTCCAGCTCTCGAGGGGTTATCTCTCTTATTCGCCTAATCACCCAAGGAAAGTTTGCTCCCAGGGAGCCCTCGAGAGGGTTCTTCACGTCGATAATGTCCGCGCCGCCCGCTATGGCTTCCCGAGCTTCTTCCTCATCTCTCGGACTAATAAGCAATTTCAATCTAATCACCTGCACAGACGCTTGATTATTAAGGATATAAATTTTATTTTCTAGTAACCGTAACACCAATTTTTAAGCTTTCTTCTCGAGAACGAACCGCCGCAGCCTTGGGTGAAACTGTGAAACGTAGCAGAGGGGAAGGAAGGAGAAGCGGTTAGCTCTTCTCTCTGAATCTTCGCGAGTAACTGAGAACATTGTTGTAAACTTTTCCGATTTCTTCCGCTAATGCTGGCGCAAGATAACGTTCTATGTCGCCCTCCATGAGTGTGGAGGGTGTGATTTTCGATGATAGTTTACCCTCTCTCTGCAGGTCCGACAAAAGGTTTTTAACAACCCTCAGTGCCTCTTCGTAGGTTATCTGCTCAACCTCCTTCCGCCTGAAGCTACTATATATCGTGTTTATTGACAGATAGTAGAACTTGGCCAGAGTTTCTAAGCTTCCTAGAGTGACAGGGACGACCGTCCCATGCTCCGAACAGTACCCGTTGTCCAACTCCTTGGCGCAGACTGGACACACCCTCTTACCGGTTTCTGTGCGCAAGTAGAAGAGTATCATGGCGGCGGTTCTGCGATTGTCGGCTTCGTCCCACTCCAGTTGGGGTAGCTCCACGCCGCTGAGCGCCCTCATGGCCACGTTTACCTTCTTCTCGATGAGACCTATCGGCTCAATTCTCTCGAATCTCTCCAGCTTCGCAAGCTCCTTTTTCCTTTCCTCCTTCTCCTTCGCCACGTCTATGCGTTTCCTCTTTTCTTCCTGTGTAGAAAGGTATCGCTGCGTAATGTCAAAAGCGGTAGCATAACTCACAGGAGGAACCTTCTTTATGTTGAGGGGTTTTTCAACAACGCCCAGAAATGTGGGACTCGGAGAATTTTCTAGCTCTTTGATTGAATCCTCAAGAGAATTGCTGCTGACGCGAGCCCATATGAAACCGTTAATCTGAGCGGGGGTGAGGTGTGGGAAAATCTCCTTCAACTCTTTCTGGCGGAGCATAATTAAATCAAAGAAGAGTTCCTCCTTCGAGGCTTTGAGGTTTGGTTCAGACTCCTCAGAAACGGCCTTGTATATTATTCCCAATCGCTCGGTGTCCTTTCTCAGCCGGTCGTAGATTTCCACTACACGACTGAGATGAGTGAACGAGTCGGAGATAAGCTTGTAGTAGGCGTCGTCATTGATTTTCCTGACGAACTCCTCTATCTGGCTCATGGCCATAAGTTCTCTTATACTGGTGAGGTTCAGGTCTCTGAGCACAATGTTAACCTTCTGTTCGATCTCGAGGAGTTCTTTTAGCTCCTCTGGGGGAGGGAGCATCATGTGTTTTTTGAGTTCTCTCAGCACGATGTCGTCTATGGCGCTCAGCTCGCTGTAGGGTTTCGTGTAGGTCCACAAGGAGATTTTCCCCTCGTGTACCTTGTAACCTTGACCCTTGAGGCGTGGGATAACATTTTTCACTAAGGTGTTTCGTATTCTGAGGAGGCGTGTGATTCTCTCTATAACATACTTAAAATCTTCCACGTCGAGGCCAATCTCTTCAAGCTTTCTGGTGAGTTCATCGACGGGAAGCGTGAGTGAGGCACATAGAGCGTACCAGTCGTCGAAGCCCTGCTGTTTCATACGGTGCTCGATGTCTTCCCTTGTTTCGTCGAGCAGGTACATGAGGAACGATTCAAGCACAACGGGCTCCGCGGCCTTCCTTAGCACCTCACCAGTGATAAGTTTCCTGCACAACTCGTAAAGATCACTCAGCGTAGTCTTCTTGGTTTCATAGTCATCAAAGAGTTTTAGTATGTCAAGCTTCAGCCTGCAAACATCCATGTAGGCTCGAAGATCCACATCTTTTTGGGGTATGTTTTCAAAGAGTTTCTCCGTCACGATCATTGAGAGTTGTTCCAGGCTTTCAACGCTGGTTGTTAGCTTATCCGGATCGACCATCTCTTCCAGTTTGGCTTTTAACTCCTTGTAGGTCGAGATTTCGATGCACTCTTCATCGTGGGAACCCTTGATATCCTCTTCGAGTTCAATGGGCTTAGGTTTGAAGCTGTACGCCAGCTTTATTTTTTCCACTCTAATCCGCCGCGCTAGGTAAGTTATGTTTCCTAAGAAGTCAATAAAGTGTGTTCTGGGATAATTTGTGTAAACGTCGAGCAGAACGTTTTGAATCTGTTTCTGAAGCTTGCTTTTGGGTTCGCCCTTGAGCTTAATGTTAGCGGCTTCCAGCTGAATCTCTATTTGCTGCTTTAGAAGCTTTCTCTCTCTCTGAAAGGAATCAGCCAGAAGAACGTCAACTTCGTTAAAGAGCTGGTCCCACTGCTTTTTAGCCACGCCCTTCTGTTCCTCGGGTGCGGCTCGCTCACGAGCAGCTAAGTCAATCGTGTGCACTCCACGGTAGTGGTAGATAAAGGACACGGCTGCGGCTTTGACGAAGTCGGAGAAGTTGGCTCTTTCCCCAACTATCGATATCAGGTGTTTCTGTTCTGGTTCTGACTTTAGGCGCATGGCTAGAGCGTGTCTCACGATGAATTCCTGCGCTACCTCCCGTAGCACCATTCGCTGCGAAGTTAACCAATCGGACACGCCATTCACCCCTCCACTTTCCTGTGCTTTTTCAGCCAGTTGTTTCCTATCGAAAGCCTGATTCTGCCGGGAGTTGCATAGTCGTAGAGTACAAGGTACTCCAAGCTAGGATCGTCCTTGTTCCTGAGGTACAGTCGTGTTGGCCGTGGCAGTAGACTGCTGAAGGTTCTGAGGTACGTGTACAGTATGTAGTCGAGTAGACCTTCGAGGAAGGCGGCGGGCGGCCTGGGTTGAATCTCTAGGGTTCCTACAGAGTCCATGAAGGAGCTTATTTCGGTTCTGAAAAGCCGGGAGGTGTCTTTGCTTAGATTCAGCAGGTTAGAGTAGGCGGTGATAAGAGCGTTTATAGCTTCAATTAAACTTTCGCGTCGCGCTATCTCAAGGTTATACTCGTTAATCTCCGCTTCCAGCGCACTCAAATCGCTCAGGAGCTGGTTGTAGGCCGACACGAGACCGGTTATTTCCTCGTTTATCTGCCTCAACTGCTCTTCCAAGACCTGGACGTCGCTGGCCATTTTTTCAATCTCGGCGTTGAGTTTCTCGATGGACGAGCGAATGTTGTCTGTTTGAATCTTAAGTTCCTTCTCGCTGCTGCCCCCCACGACAGCCGCTTTTAGATCTCTGAGTCTCTTTATCTCCGCCTCTATCTTCTCGATGAGCAGTTTTTTGGCTTCCACCTCCTGGCGAAGCCTTAACGGTGTCTCCCGCTTTACCTCTATCTCCTTCTCGATTTTACCTCGGATACCAGTCTTGGCGTCTATCTCACTCTTTACCACTTTGACCTGCTGTTCGACACTGTATATTCTGCTTTTCACCTCTTCTATCTTACCATTCCACTCCTGAATTTCCTGTTGAATATTCTGACTAACTTTTCTCAACGTGTTGAGGGGGGCGTACTCACCGATTCCCTTCTCCCGCTGCTCGCTGATGAAATTCACGAAGCTTTTAATAAGCTTAAAGGGCGTTAAGGGTTTTTCTCTCAGCTCTTCTTTGAATCCTGCGATCCATTCATGAGCTAACTCCTTCCACTGGGGAAACTCTTCCAACTCGGGTTCAATGAAGCTCAAAAAGGCGTCGGGAAACTCTGCGGTTGAAAGCTTATCTTGCCTCTTTTTGATGAACTTGGGAAGTACATCGTAGCTCAGTATATAGTCCGCTAACCCGGGTACAACTTCGGTCATCCTATTGACTATGTACTCCACAGTGTCTTTCAGGAAGACTTGCTCATCAGGACCCACTCTTTCCAAAACGTTATTGGCAGCGATTTCCAATAGCTGGGTGGGGGAGGTTACGCTGCCCCGCTCCCCGAACCTTACCGCCGCATCTACGATGCTGCTCTTAACCGAGTTCTTAAGACCCTCCACCGTCCAGTCTCTAGGACCAACAAGCGCGTATTTCCCCTCTATCTCGTTTTCAAGAAGCACCTTAAACTCATCCAAGTATCTTTTTATGAGTTCCGCTCGCATCTCATCAGCCTTCAGCATTTCAAAAAAGCGTTCAAAGATTTGTTCCGCCAGCTCCTTTTCACACCTAGTTGCCAAGTATGAGGCCACAGCGTGGTCAAAAACGCCGAACGCTCTCCGAGAGTGAACCATGAAGTAGGCCATGTCTCCTCTAAACTCCCAGGCCCAGAACTCCCTGTCTTCTTCCCCGTATTCTGACAAGAGGTACTCTTGGAAAGCGTTAATCAGCGATTTCATAAGCGGGTTAACATCGCCCTCGCCCTCGGTAACTATCTTCTCGAAGCTTTCCAAGTGGCCGTTCAGCTTTGATTTAATCCCGCTCTGTATGAACGAGTTCCCCTTCTCCTCGAATCTGTTGAGAATCCCGTTGCTCTCCGCCAGAAATTCTTTCTCCAGCTCCAAGAGCCATTCGGGTTGCTGTTCGGATACGTTTTCCAGCCTTCTTGTGAACACGCCAAGCAGAGCCTCAACGACGTTTTTCTCCACGGCTTCGATGGTGTAATCATTAATAAGAGACAGAATTTCTCTTCCCAATGATCCCACATCACCAGCCAGGGTCTTAATTGCAGTTTTCGTGAATATCATGCTCTGAAGGTGCTCCAAGAGAAGCTCCTCAGGAGCGGACAGGTCTTGAATATTAACGTTGTCTACTGTGACGTTAAATCCGGGAGGTCTGAGGGAGTAGTCAATCTCAAAGTCCCCGGTAACCACGGTGTCGATATCGATTCCCAGATGTCTAATAAAGTCCCTACCATATTTTTCGCGGTACTTCTTCTGGATTACCTCGCCGTGAACACGCCGAGTAAAACGTTCAACGAACTTTTCCATAACACTTGCAGTTTCTGATTTCACATTCAAACCAGAAAAGGAGCACGCGTCCTCCACATCCTTAAGCTTCCTGTTCAGCTCGTCGACCAGCTCGATTGAGCGAAACACGTCAACCAGGCCCTTCTCCTGCTCCAAAAGAACAAGGAAGTTGGAGTTCTCTTCGTACGACCCAACCGTTAGCAACAATACTTCGGGCAAGGTGCCACCTCTAACCATTCTCGCGAGTTCAAACTCGACGGATCGAAGCTCAACACCACTCTCCTCACCAATTAGATGATTCAATTTATGAACCAGCTCTCCGATGTCCGAGGCGAGCATCTTAGCCCTGGCGAGTGAAACTGATTCCGGACCCACGAGAGAACCGAAGGAACCGACACTGTTTGAGGTGTACCCGAACACGGAAACAACGGCTTTCTTTAATGCTTCAGCGGTACTCGGTGCTGCTTCTCTACGAGCCATAGTTTTCCCTCACTTATCAAAAAATGTGCTTTAAAATAAATTATGCCTCGTACAATTATTTAATGTTTCTTACACAAATATATTCAACAATCCAGCGGGGCCTCAGAAAACCGATTGCTTGAAACGAAAGAGTCATAAATAGCGGGAATAACCTTAAGGTTATAGGTGGTTTCGATGGCGAATACCCTCGCGATAGTGTTTAGCATAGTGTTAGGTGCGCTTAGCATTTTCGCAATCATACTAGCCTTCGCGTATCACAGTCTAGCCATACTAGGCATCGGCGCAGTCATCCTGATCATAAGCACAATAAGCCTAATATACGGCTTAACCAGAGAGAAGAAAGAAGCACCACCTGAAGTGAAAACAACAATCAAGCTGGAGCCAAAAAAAGTGCGTGCCCAAGAAAAGAGTGGTCCTGAATCACAACCACCCAAAATAAAACCCGTCAAGCCAGTAAAGGCCACAGTGCTGCCACCCGATACGATATACTGCCCGTACTGCGGAAAGCAGATACCCGCGGACAGCGCCTTCTGCCCAAACTGCGGAGCATCCCTACTTGACTAGGTGAAAGAAGCGCCGCCAACGAGGATAGAAGGAGCGGATTCAGCGCAGGACAAGCCCCTCACAGACCCCCCTAAAATATATTCTCTTCTTCATTGTGAAGGGAGTAGGTAACACAGCCGCTTGTTTTCGAAAAACTTATATTATTATGGGAGTCTCACGTTTTTAAAAAAAAGGAAGGGTATGATAGTTGATTCTAGAACTCCTATTGCTGTTCAGTATGAGTTTCATTATCGGCCTCTCAGGAGCGCTCATGCCCGGTCCTTTACTGGTTGTTACAATAAACAAGTCTCTTGAGGGAGGCTTCAGGAAGGGAGGGACCACGGTTATTGGTCATTTTCTACTGGAGGCACCCTTGATTCTTCTGCTCTGTCTTGGACTGGGAACCGTTTTGGACCAGGATTGGCTCAAAATATTGATAGCCATAATCGGTGGTGCGGCGTTAGTCATCCTGGGTGGGCACACGGTTTACTCCGCTTGGAAGAAAAAAATTAGGTACCCGATTAACACGACCCAGAAGGAGGAGATGGACGAAACAATCGCGAAGGGAAACCCTTCCGAAAACTACGAGGAGGGTGGATTAAAACAAAGAATAATTCACAGTCCTATTTTTATGGGCTTAACGGCTACGGGTTCGAATCCATTCTACTGGGTCTGGTGGATCACAGTCGGTGCAGCCATTTTTCAGTACGCCCCCACCCTCGCGGGAATTACGGCCAGCAACCCCCTGTACTGGCTGCTTGGAAGCTACGTGGGCGTGTTTTTCCAGCAGGGATTCGACTTGGGATACCTGTTCATAGGGTCCGTCGCGCTGGGCTGGGTTTTCCTAGCACTCGGCCACTTTTCCAGCGACCTTATTTGGTTCGGTTCGGTCTCCTTCACCGTTTCCAAGGGTAGAGTTCTCCTAGATCAGCGAAAATACGAAATAATTATCATCGCGTGTGGTTTAGCCCTAATAGTACTTGGTGCCTGGTTCCTTCTAAGCCCCATATTGGGTTAACGATTGAAGTGTAACCTACCAGGACTATTCCAGTACGTGTCACAAACAATCTTCCATAGAGTTCTTTAACTTGCTGTATAACAACTTGCAATTATTTTTAAAAGAGGGCTGATTCACATGGAGTGGGAAAGGGTTGTGCTTGAATTCGTCAGAGAGAGGCTGTCGGGGGAAGGTGGCCACGACTATGAGCACACTCTCAGGGTTTACAGTCTTTGTATGAGGCTAGCGGAGCTGGAGGGTGGGGTGGACATCCAGGTCCTAAAGGCGGCTT
>JAUQYY010000033.1 GCA_030587505.1 Candidatus Sigynarchaeota archaeon | reverse complement strand
ACTGTCTCCAAGCTGACGGGTGTGCCCCTGGTGGCTGGCTCCACGCTCAGAGTCGGAGGGGACATGGTTATAGGAACCCGGTTTGTTTCTTGTGTTGGTGCTGTGGGCGTTGTGAGGGAACCCCGCCTCATCGCCTCCAGAAACCGGGTTGAGCCCGGGGACGACATTATTATGACCGAGGGTGCGGGCGGGGGCACGATTGCCACAACCGCTATTTACGGCGGTGTTCCAGAGGTGGTTCTGGAGACTCTCAACATTCAGTTTATAAGGGCTTGTGAAACCCTGATGGACAAGGGATTGTTCGGGAAGATACACGCGGCTACCGACTGGACCAACGGAGGACTTAGGGGGGACTGCAACGAGATATGCAAAACCGCTGGGGTGGGAATGAAAATTTTTGGAGAGAGGGTGGAGGCGCTTGTCAACCCTGTTGTGTTGGGGATGCTCCGCAGCTTGAATATAGATTATCTCGGGGTTTCAATCGACTCTCTGCTCATTTTCAATCCCCCGGAGTTTTCAGAGGAAATCTTATCCGCCCTGAGAAAAGCGGGAGTAAAGTGTGGTGTCATCGGCACGGTGGTTGAAAGTCCAAAGAGAGCTGAGCTAATATCCCACGGTGAAACAAGATCTCTACAGCCCCACTTTCGAGAGGCCGCTTACACGAAGGTAAAAAAACTGGTTGGCGAAGAGTCACCACAGGATAAGGAGGAATTGATGAATAGAACCACGAGGGCGGCACAACGAGCCATCGAAAAGTCTGAAAGAATAATAGAGATGATTCGCACACGAAAGTGAGAAGTAGACTGTGCAGTTCTTTACATTCCTGTTCATTGGTTTCTGTTGTCCTTCACGATTTTTGATTCGCGGAACTTGGTTTTCAGCCGTCGCTTGCTAATGGTGGCGTTCCTCGGTTTCTCGCTTTCACTTTCTCAACGGCATCCTTTTACTTGTTATTTCTCGCTTGGCTGTCTGCTAGGCGTCGTTTATGCCGTTCTCGCTTATCAGAAACAGTACCTCCGATTCTGGGAGGTAGGGGCTGTCGACAAGGCGGGCTATTCTCTGATTTCCTTTGCTTTTTCTGAGGTACACTCTCGTGGTACAGTTGTGGGCTACGATGTGGCCACCAACGGGCTGTGTTGGGTCTCCGAAGAAGGTGTCGGGCTTTGACATAACCTGGTTGGTGACCACAACCGCAAGGTTATAGAGTTCCGACAGTCTCAAGAGCGTGTGAAGGTGCTTATTCAGTTTCTGCTGTCTTTCGGCGAGCATTCCCCTCCCTATGTACTCTGACCTGAAGTGCCCCACCATGCTGTCCACGACGATTAGTTTTATATTTCTCCCCTTTTCTATCAAATCGTCTATGTTCTGGGAGAGGTACAACTGGTGGTCAGAGTTGTACGCCCTTGCATAGATGACCCGCTTCAAAACCTCCTGCGGATCTAGCTCGAACCTTGCGGCTATACTCATGAGGCGCTCGGGTCTGAAGGTTCCCTCCGTGTCGATGTACACAACGTCCCCATTGAGTCCTCCCATCTCTTCGGGTAACTGAACGGTTACGGATAACTGGTGGCATATTTGGGTTTTACCTGTTCTGAACTCTCCGAAAAACTCTGTGATGCCCCTCGTTTCTATGCCTCCTCCGAGCAGCTGGTCGAGGTTTCTCGTGCCGGTGGTTATCTGCGAGATTGTTTTTCTCTGTTCGAGAAACTCTTCTGCGGAGACAAATCCAATGTTCAGCATTTCTCGGGCGCCTTCGATAATCCTAGTGGCGGTTGATTCTCCGATATCCGCCGCGGCGGCTAGTTCCTTAGGGGTTGCGACTGCTACGGCTTCCGGGCTTCTGTAACCCGCCTCTGATAGTTTCTTCGCTATGGCGGGCCCGATTCCTGGTAAATCCTCCAATCGGGTGGGTGAACTCATGTTTGAACCCTCAGATTATAACTGTTCTTTTGATGTTTAATATACACTAAGGGTATATTAATAGTTTGGACTATTTTTAAACCTAGACGTAACGCTCTGCCGGACTGGTTAAAAGGATTCGAAAAGAGCATCTTATGGTGGGTATTGGTTCATGAATTCGGAAATACTCGAAAAGCTGGGGATAATTCCTAACTGTATCTATGAGACCATTTTCACCACTTATAATTCCGATTTCAGGCCCAACGCGGCACCCATGGGCATCATGACGCCGGATATGGAAAAAATTGTTGCTAGAATATTTACCTCAAGCCAAACTTACAGAAACATCTCTGAGATGGGATGCGTTGTGATAAACATCACAGGTGACGTGTCCCTTTTCTACCTGACATCGATTGGTAAGAGGCACTCAGATGTGGAACCAGAAATGTTTAAACGGGCAAGGAACGTGGACGCTCCGATACTGGTTTCCGCCTCGGCCTACATAGAGGCGATCGTAGATCGGGTGGAAAGAATAGATGGTGAAAGGTGTGAGTTCACGTTCAGCGTCACACATGGTGAAATAGTTGACCCCCGCGCAACCCCTTTGTGTAGGGCCCCGAACCTCATACTGGAATCGATAATCCACGCCACGAGGATTGAAGTGTACAAGCACATCGGAGACACGGAGAGAGTGGAGCAACTAATCGAACAGGTGAGACGCTACAGGGAACTAATTAAACGTATAGCAAAGGAAACAAAGTATGATGAATTAATGGAACGGATTTGGAAGGATATTCAAAATCTCTAGTTTCAATTGTTTCGATCTTCTTATATATGCGGGAAACCGTCTACAAAACGGCGGTTTTATTTGTTCAAACAATGGTAGGCCCCCGAATTCCTCTTAAACTTCAGATGCTGTGCGTATTACGTCCTGTAACTGCTTTTTCGTTTCTGTTTTTGGCGGTTTTTTAATCGGAAAGATTTATTAGAAAACTTTCTTTTTGTAGACCAGTTAACTGTGCGAACAAAGTTTCGGAGGAGTATTGTTGACCCTTGTTTTCTTCACAACCGACATACATGGTTCTGAAAAGTGTTGGATCAAATTTCTAAACGCTGCGGAGTTCTATAAGGCAGACGTAATCATAATGGGTGGAGACATCACCGGAAAGCTGATAGTCCCTATAATCGAGCAGAAGAACGGAACCTACACCACGTCTGTTTTCGGAAACGACTACGTGCTGAAGAGCAAGGAAGAAGTAGAAGAAATGAAGAACAAGATAAGGTTCAGCGGCTACTACCCCTACGTCTGCGACGAGAGCGAAGTGGAGGAACTGGAGGCGGATCGGAGCAAGGTGGACAAGCTGTTCGACGTTCTTATGGTTGAGGAACTCAAAAGATGGCTGAACATGGTGGATGGGAGGGTAGATAAGAAGGTTAAGGTTATTGTCTCGCCTGGAAACGATGACAGGTTCGTCATCGACGATGCCATTAAAGAATCCGACCGTGTTATCTACCCTGAAGAAAGAGTCGTTGAAATCGACAGGTACCACGAAATGATTAGCTGCTGCTGGTCAAACCCGACTCCTTGGAACTCGCCGAGAGAAGTCTCCGAAAAGGAGCTTGAGAAAAAGATGGAGACCGAGTTCAAAAGAGTCGATAACTATGACAATCTGATCTGCAACTTCCACGTGCCACCCTACAAGAGCAACCTGGACCTCGCTCCCAAGCTCGACAAGAACCTACGCGTAAAGTACGTGTTCGGCAAGCCCGAGTTCATACCAGTGGGTTCAAAGGCACTCCGGAAGCTCATCAAAAAGTACGAGCCAAAGCTAGGCCTACACGGCCATATTCACGAGTCGGCTGGCGAGAAAAAATACAAGAGAACGCTGTGCCTCAACCCGGGGTCGGAGTACGGTGAAGGCATCCTGAAAGGGTACCTCATTGAACTCACAAAGGACGGAATCAAAAGATACTGGCGAGTGGACGGATAACCCATTAGAAACCCGCCTCATCGAAGCCGAGCCGGATGTACACTGCTGATGAACACATGCTTTTCTCGTTTTAATCCCTTCTAGGTGTCGAGCCGCGCCTATTTCTCTTTGATAGTAGCAACTCACATGAGACCACACTCTTTAAATAAGAGTCTTAATAGAAACTAATGAGAACAACCCCCTGTTCCGTAGGGTTGGTGTTTTGCATGGATATCGAGGAGTACCTAACCAAAGTGGAGAAGAGAATATACGAAAGGGGAAAAGCAGTTTCCTACTGGTACGAGACGCAGAAAAACGTTGACCTAGGCATAGCGAAGGCGGATCTAGCTATTAAGGGTAACATGAAGAAAACCGGCGGATTGGTTCTGGCGAAAATGTCCGCGGCTATGACTGTTCCGGACTGGGACACGGCGGCTCTGTTTTTCGTTGAAAAGGCGAAGGAGCCGAAAGCCTCCTCCATTCAGCGTGCTGTGCGCGCAGCTAAGGTCTACATGGCGAAGAACGACATCACTTGGGCCTGGGTTGGAATAATCTCTCAGCGCGGTTTCACCGAAAGGTCAATCGACCTGGCCAAAAGATACCA
>JAUQYY010000012.1 GCA_030587505.1 Candidatus Sigynarchaeota archaeon | reverse complement strand
TTATGTAGAATGTTAATATTGGTGATGCTGATGACTGTGATTAGCATAACCCTACCCGAGGAGCTGTTGAAACAGTTCGAAAGGTTTATCGAAACCCGGGGGTATTACAGCCGGTCCGAAGCTTTCAGGGACGCCATACGCAACCTGATTGCCGAATCGGAAATAAGCAGAATCGGAGAGAAGAAATCCGCCGCGACCATTATGGTCATCTGCGAGTACGGGAGAAAGGATGTAGAGAACAGAATCTCGGACCTTCGCCACGAGTTCGACGACGTTATAATAGAGAACATTCACAGGCACATAGGTGACCAGTACTGTTTAGAGATTCTTATAGCTGAAGGAGAAGCCAAGAGAATACTGGACCTGATGGGGAGAATAAGGGGAATAAGGGGAATACAGCAGGTGAAAGCGGTTTTCATGCCCCTGATAAGGGCGTAGGTACTGGCTACTCTCCACACGAATCGGTTAGGACTCAACACGAAAAATCTTTAGAAGGAAGGGTTCGAATGGGTAGGCTTGTGTTTGTTGGTCTGGGTTTATGGGATGAGTGCGACCTGACGCTGAGGGGTTTAAAGGAGGCTCGTGAGGCGGACAGGGTTTACGCAGAGTTTTACACGAGTTTCATGGGTGGACTCGACACCAGACGCTTGGAGGAGCTTATAGGTAAGAGGATTGTTGTGCTCTCCAGGAAGGATGTTGAGGAGAAGCCACACGAGTCGGTGCTGCGACACGCGCAGAGGGAGCGCGTTGTCTTTCTCGTTCCGGGTGACCCGCTGATCTCAACAACCCACGTTGACTTGAGGTTGCGGGCTCACGACATGGGTATAGAAACCAGCGTTATTCACGCGCCCTCGATTCTCTCCGCCGCTCCGAGTATATGTGGACTAGCGAACTATAAGTTTGGAAGGTCGGTGAGTATTCCCTTCCCCGAGGATAACTATTTTCCAGAATCACCCTACTTGGTGGTCAAGGATAACAGGGCTAAGGGGCTTCACACCCTCATCTTCTTGGATGTTAGGGCGGACGAGGAGCGCTACATGACGGTTAATGAGGGGATTGAGTTTTTGATGCACTTCGAGAACAGGGGGGAGGAAAGGGTACTCGGAGACGCGGTAATGGTTGGAATCGCCAGAGCGGGGTCGCGTGAACCAGTGGTTCGCGCGGGCTTTGTTGAGGATTTAATCTTCTTTGATTTTGGCCCCCCACCGCACACTCTCATAGTTACGGGTGAACTTCACTTCAAGGAGGCGGAAGCGCTAGTGAAACTCGCGGGGGCGCCAGAAAAAATCATTGAAAGGTGAGCTTGAAAACTATTTGCGACTTCCCATTATGATGAGCCGCTCCCTGTTCCCCGTGACTAGACGTATAGTCTGCGTGTCTAAGCCTAATCTTTTCATTTGATTTAGTATTAGCTCTGAAACCTTTTTCTTCTTCACAGGGATAATCAGCCCTATTCTTCCCCCATCCTCTAATCGAGGAGCCCCCTCCGTTACGAGTTTCAGCGAGAAATCTGCACCGTTCCGCCCCCCGCCTATCAGGTCAGCTGCACTTCCCCCAAACTTTTCATCCGAAACTATGGCTCCTGAGGGGAGATAGGGGGGAGCGCTTATGATGGCGTTAAACCTCAAGTCCTCGGGAACCACCCCCTTGATCACGTTTCCGGATGATTTTAGCAGGTGGATTCGGTCTTGGAGAGAGTTCCTTGAAATGTTTGCTTTCGCTGTTTCGTAGTACTCTTCAACCAGTTCCGTGGCGTAAACCGTGGAGTTGAAGTGTTTAGCCGCTATAATGGCGCAGATGGCTGAGGAGCCGGTTCCCACATCAAGCACGGTTTCGTTTGGTTTAACCGTCAGCCTGACGAACTCGAACCTGCTCATCACCGCGGGTATCAGGGCTTTCGGGTGGAAGGATAGTTCAACTCCCAGAACCTCACATGCAACTATTTTGTTGTAAGCCGCGAGCGCATCCCTGTTTTTGAGGTCTATCTTTGGAGGGTCCTGAGATATTAGATGGGGACCTATGAGTTCTGGGTACTTTCGCAAAGCTTCGGATAAGGGTAAGCCTCCCTTAACTTTTATGGTTTTCAATGATACCCCCCGAGGAAAGTGTTCTGCGGAAGGCAGAAAGAGAAGCTGGCATACG
This sequence comes from Candidatus Sigynarchaeota archaeon, assembly GCA_030587505.1. GTDB lineage: Archaea > Asgardarchaeota > Lokiarchaeia > Sigyniarchaeales > Sigyniarchaeaceae > Sigyniarchaeum > Sigyniarchaeum tengchongense. Next base: position 3,063 of record JAUQYY010000012.1, on the reverse strand, counting down.
AGGGGTGAGGTGGTTCACCTCTCGTTTTTAAGATTGTTTCGGTTCCTTTCCAGAATTCTCTTTACGATGATTGTTGAGCTGTTTAGTCCTTTGCCGTATTTGGGGAGACGGACAACTTTCGCGTTGATTTCTCTTTCCTTTAGTTCTTGTTTAAACTTTTGAAACTCTTTGGGATCTATTCTTTGGTCGTAGCCGAGGACGATAATATTCGGATTGTTTTCCTCAACTATTCGGAGCAGGTCCTCCCCTTCATATCCGAGTATCGCCCTATCTACTGGTTTCAGCGCCTGAATGACTGTTTTTCTTTCCTCCTCGTTGAATATTGGGGGGTGCTTCTTGTATTTTTCCACATTGCTGTCACGGGATATGACGACTATCAGCTCCGCGTTTTCTCCCCCGAGCCTCTTCGCTTCCTCCAGGAACTTTATGTGTCCGACGTGCACCAGGTCGAAGGTTCCAAACGCCATGACTCGAACTTTTTTTCCCTGATTCGCCAACGTTGTTCCCCGCTTTACCATTGAGGTTTTGCAATAGGGACAGAAGTTTCTTTTGTTTTATTTTTTGTGGTAGCCCATTTGTCAAATTCCGGAAATCAGCTCGCCTTCTTTTCACCCTGAGTTAGGAATATCTCCAGTTTGACCTTTTCCCCGTCTTCGAGCTTCAACTTTTCCCTCAGGTACTCGGGGGATATGACCTCCAAAACGTCTTCCCCGTAGTGTGTACGCTGAATGAGTAGGACTGCGCCCTCCGCGGTGTTGTTAATGAGTGTTTTGAAGCACTTAACAGCCCCGAAGGTTCTGCCCTTGTTCTCAAACGCCTCAATCAGGATACCAGGATAATTTTGGAGTATTTTTTTGGCCTGGAGATCCGAGTAGGATTTCAGCCTCAGGTTCAGTGTTCCCGGGTAGGGTTCGAAGCCCAGCTTTTCCTTGAACTGGCGCTTGTAGCCTTCCTCCGAAACATAGTACCCTCCTTCACGCATCCCGCTGAACAGCTCACCCTCAATGATGAGAACCGGGGGTTTCTTATCAAAGAGGGTTTGTAGCCACAGGTATATTTCTAGGAGCACGTTTACTCCCTGCTCCGTCAGTCTAACAAACTGACCCTTCCTTGTTATTTCTCTTCTCAGCCAGCCCTTCTCCTCCAACTGCTGTAAACGGCGCGAGGCCGTCTGCTGACTTATGTTCATCTTTTTACCCAGCCTGGTGGAAGATATTTCCAGAGTTTTCGAGTGGGCTCCCATCTTGGCGAGTGTAAACAGAGTGAACCAAAGCTCTTCGTCCAATAGTCAAACCCCTTTTACAATTTTAAAAAACTCCACCGAATCAGGCGGAGTCTTTCTACCACACGAGTACACTCCAGGTGCTCGTACCAGGGGAGTTGTATACTCGGCTCAGTTTCGAAGTATTGTCTTTCATTCAACGGTCACAGACACGCCGAGGAATATCGGTCCTCGGATGTCTATCTTTTTACTGTTTGATGTTATATAGTGCCTTACCGGTGTTTTTATTCCTATGTTGACGTCCGAGGCCTTCTTGGCTATTCTTACCCGTAGGTTTAGTTCCTTTTCGTTCTTTTCGACTATTTCTTCGATTTTTCGAGCCGCTCGAGCTGCTAGGGCGTCTAGGTATCTTATGCCTGTGGGTGTTCCGATTGCTTTGTCCTCCGGAAGGCCGAGTATGTTTCCGTCTATGACGTATATCTTGTTTAGAGCCGCCGCTCCTAAAAGCTTAGTGTTCTTGTCTCTCTCCCAGACTTTAACCGTTACGGTTTTGCCATCGATTTTTCCCTTCCATGCGACAAACTCACAGGGGGACTCCTCGTCTTTACGGGTTTCGGCTGTTCTAATAAGAGCTTCCATGATTTTTTTACCAGTTTCTGTTTTCGGCTGCTCTACAACGTAGACCCCCTTAGCGATTTCCTCGTCGCTGAATTCTACCTCCCTGTAGAAGTATGGGTAGGATAGGCGCCGAATATCGGTTTCTCCGGTTCGTATCATGACGAATCTCTCCACGCCGAAGCCAGCGTTGAAAACGGGGTACTCGATGTCAAACTTCGCGAGGCTAACCGGCGAGTAGAAACCGCTGTCACCCACCTCGAGCCACTCACCGGTTTCGGGATGCTTTACAAATATTTCGAACTCTGTTTGGGGGGCGTAATACTTGGAGGTTGCCTTCTTGAACTGGAAGTCTACCTCCTCGAAACCGATCCTTTGGAAAAACTCCCTTACTATGTCCATGCCGTCCTGGAGAGTTATTTCTTCCGCCATAATAACAAAGGAGGCGGTGTAGGATGCGTAGAGATGGGTTGCGTCTAGTCTCTGCTCCCTCCTGAACTTCTGCCCTATGGTGAAAAGTTGAACGGGAAGTTCCCACTTGTTCTGTACGGCGGATAGCACCGGGAACCAGAGCGCAGTCATGTGAGACCTCAGTGTTAGGTCGGTGGGGATGGGTTTTCGATTTTTGAACTCGGAAAAAACGTTATCAACGATACTCGTGGCCTGCTCCTCTCTGATGCCCAGCCCGGTAACCATAGTCTCAACCAGATCGTCAGACTCTATCTCGTTCCTCTTGTATCTTCTCAGAATACTCTGCAGCTCCTTGGTCTTGCTGAACCCCGGCACTATTTTCCTTATTTTCTTGATTGAGTCTTCAGCCAGTCCGATGTCGGGCCTCGGAAGAACCGCTAAGTAAAACAGTCTGTCAAGTATCACGGGGGATTCTGGTCCATACTCCCTGTAGACATCGGATTCCTTCACAAACACAGGGAGTATGACTTCCTCGAATCCCATTTCAACTAATGCATTTCTAACCTCGTTGATAAACTCAACAATGGGGTTAGGGGCACCCTTACGCTTCAACGTGAATCTTCTTCCCTTTAGAGGAAGCAGGTTTTTAGTTTCAATCCATGCCTGCTCATAGTCCTTTTCCGCTTTCTCCAGTATCTCGCCGATGTTAAGTTTCGTCGCCCTTCCCTCCGAGAAGCTCTGATAGACTTCGTATTTTTTCCACTAGCTGCCTGTTCTGAAGCGCCAGGGTTATGTCCCCTCGGGTTTTTTCAACC
>JAUQYY010000011.1 GCA_030587505.1 Candidatus Sigynarchaeota archaeon | reverse complement strand
GGCTCCAAGAATCGGCTTAAATGCCACCCCTAAACTCCGAGAGATATGTAGGAAACTCTCAGAGAATCCCGATTTCTTAGACGCCGCGAGGCGACGGATAGATGAACATCTTTTAAGGGAGAACCCGTACTCAAATAAAGAACACCTAAAGCGTCTTAGAGACGCGATTATTCAGGCGGTTTTGGAGACCTAATCGCCTAGAACTTTCCTTTCCCCTTCCTCTCCGAGTGTTAAGAAATAGTTTTTCTGCTATTGTTTTTTGTAAAGCTTGGTCCACTTGAATTTCCTTGGTTTTCTTTTGAGAACCAAAAGATTCTTTTTACATTTGCTTGAGCAGAAGTAAAGAGATGAACCGTCTTTGCGAATGAAGTGGATACCCGTTCCTACTTCGATTTCCTCTCCGCAGAATGAACAGTTGTGCCTTCTTACCATTTTCATTCTCCTTACTATTTTATGCTGGAGACCCTTTACATACAAGAATATAAGAATCTTTCTGCTTTCCTAAATGGTCATCCATGCTTTCTTGTCCCGAATGAACAGTATTAGCGAAAGTTTTAAAGGTTTTACGTATTCCCCTTTTCTAATGAAAATTCTGGAGAAATGGTGGATATGAGCGAAGATGTGTCTATCCCATCAGAGGTAATATCAGTAGTTGCACGCACAGGTGTAACCGGGGAAATCATACAAGTAAAAGTACGCATTCTCGAGGGGCGGGATAAGGGGCGCATCCTTACACGTAATGTTAAGGGCCCCGTACGAAAAGGTGACATACTAATGCTCAGGGAAACCGAAAGAGAAGCAAGAAAAATCAAACCCCGCTAATCCCCCCCAACACCCCATGTTAAATCTCTTACACCTCCATGCTAGCCAAAACCCCCTTCACACCTATTCAGATTCGTCACCTGATTCAAGAAACTGTCCTAGGAGGTTTGAACCTTTTTTAAATTACTGCTAGAGAATATGAAAGCGAATATTTTCACATTTTGACTTGAAGGAACTTAAATATGAAGAGAAAAATAGTTTGGGAAAGCGGATGTAAGTACAGTTCTCTGTTTTGCATTTAAATTATGAATGCTTCTCCGTTTTTTGGGCAGAAGGTTTCCAATTTGAATTCTTCTTCTACTTCTTCCCTGAATGTAGTACATACGTTTTTCTCGCCGTGAACCAAGAAAACAGTGGGTTTCGAGTCGTGTTTTAACGATTTAATCGTCTGAAACAGTTGAGTTCTGTCCGAGTGGGATGAAAAATTAAATAACTTAACCTGCGCATCCACCTTGATTTTCCTTCCTTCCATCGGGTACTGTCCTGTCTCTAGGAGTATCCGGCCAGGTGTTCCTGGAATTTGAAAACCCACAAGAAATATAGCGTTGTCTGACTCTTCAGCCACTACCTTCATGTAACGGTTTATTGGACCGCCCTTCATCATACCTGCTGTGGATACGATAATTCCTGGAGTGAAAATCGCATTGATTCTGTCACTCTCGCTCTTCACCCATCGGCATGAATTAAGCGATCTCAGTAAGAGTTCGTAGTCCCTGACATAATCTGGGTATTTAGTTATTATTCTGCTTGCGCCCCTAGCCATACCGTCTAGGGTGATAGGGTAATCCCTATGATTCTTGTAAAGTAGGCATAGTATTTCTTGAGAACGTGCAACTGCAAACGCTGGTACCAGAACGATTCCTCCGTTTTCCAGAGTTTCATAAACTGATCTTATAAATTGCCTCTCTGTAGCTGCTCTTTTTGGGTGAGTTTCAAGTGCGTAGGTGCTTTCCAGTATTACGGCGTCTAATTTTAGGTTGTCGAATTTGGCTCCTTCCAACAATTGGGTTCTAATTGTGTTGAAGTCGGATGTGTAAAGCAGTCTTTTCCCTTCCGCTTCTATTAACATTGAGTAACTTCCCGGAATATGCCCAGCATTCAAGAAAGTGATTTTGCAATCATGGTTCAGGGATATCTTCTGACCATAATTTACAAGAACGCTATTCTTCAGAGTTCTTTTCTTTTCCTCTTTACCAAAGGGGAATCTCTGCAACCTAAACATATCATCGTAAAGAAGATTGACATAATCATAAGTGGGGGGCGTCAGATAAAGCGGGAAATTCTCGGATGCGTAAAGCTTGGGAAACGCCCCCGAATGATCTAGATGTGCATGCGTCATGAATGCCGCGTCCACTTCTTCCGGCGGCGGAAGAGGAAACTTCGCTTCCTTATGTCGGTTCATATAAATTCCGTAATCCGCCAGAATTCGTGTCTCGCCGGCAGATATGAAAATCCCCGAACCACCGACAGCTTGGCATCCTCCTAAAAAAGTAATTTGCATTAAAGTAACCTCCGTATTACATTTGTTTCCGATAATCTAGAATTTTGCAATTCTAACTACACGCGTTCCTTCAGTAAGCTGTCGTTTCTCCGAATAATTACTGTGTAAGGAGAGAAACAACTGGTTCAAGCCTTCTGTTAGCTTTCAAAACCGAGGCTTGTACTCAACTACAAAGAACCTCGTGTCTATTTTCTGCTTTCACATAACCAAGAGAACTATAAAAACGTTCCGTGGGAAATCTTTTTTAAATTCAAGAACTTTATTCTCATAACTCCGAATCCCCATCATTACTGCCTATTCTGTCTTACTAACTAACACATACCCATTACTGTTCCCCGCATTGAGATTTCAACCTGCCCAAAAGCATCAAAAAGGGCAGTAAACCCGCTAAGGGTGACGTAGGACCGTGTTTCGAATAAACCCTTGGGCGATTTCACATCTGAGGTGAAAAGATTGAGCGTTGAAATCAAGCTTAAGAAGGCAGTTAACCTCGAAAACTGTATTTTCGTCACGGGGTTCCACAGCGTAATCGGCGAAACAGGCTACATAGCGATTAGACACTTAGTTAAAACGCTTAAACCTGAGCGTATAGGTTTCATCGAAACGGCTCTCCTCCCTCCTCTAACCGGCTTGGAGAATTCGAGATTAACCCTCCCGTTTGAACTCTTCAAAAGTGAAAATCTCGTTATTCTCTTTCCCAGAGTTCTACCGTACCGTGCGGAACAGAGAAAATTCGCGCAAACAGTAGCACAATGGTTAATTAAAAACAAATTTAGAGAAGCCGTGCTGGTAGGGGGTTTAGACAACCAGTTTAGAACCGGAGAAGACGATTGCAGAGCTGTTCCCACAGGAGCGATGCTTCAAAAGGCTTTCGAAAACAAATTAGTTCTCCTAGAAGAAGGGCTACAAGTTTTCGGCCCCTTAGCATTAATGCTAACCTACCTAGAAATCCAAGACTTCCCCGCCCTCGCGATACTTCCATTCGCCCAGAGGGGAAGACCCGACCCAAGAGCAGCAGCAATCGCCATTGAAAAAATTAACACCCTGTACGGACTATCCATACCAACCACAGAATTAATAAAAGACGCGCACGAAATAGAAGAGGAAATCGGAAGAATAATCAAACAACAAGAAGAAAGAGAACTGAGACGCGAGCCACGAGAAGACATGTATATTTAACTTTCTAAATTTCCATTTTTCTATTCTCTCTTCCCCAAATTAAACACTTCTAACGATCTCTTATTCAAACAATCATTCCCCTTTTTAAAATCAATACGAATCACTTAAAGACAAACTCTTCTGAGATGGAGACGAAGGGATATCCCCTCAAACAACTTAAATAAATTTAAAGGGGTATTCTTTATACCGAGACCTTATTTAGCGTAAGGTACTCTACAGTTCTAAAGGTGTTTGATATGGAGAACAAGGGTTATCTCAAGTTGTTATTGGACATAATAGAAAGGGCGCGAATTAAACTTCTTAAGGAAGGTCTGGGAACGAATGAAATACTAGGCCTAAATATCAAGGGTGACGTAACTAGAAGCTTCGACAAAACCACCGAAGACTACCTCATGAATGAAATCAGGAAAATCTACAAAAACATAACATTCCTAGCAGAAGAAGCAGGTGTTGTAGAAGAAGGAAACGACGTATACATAATCATAGATCCAATTGACGGGAGCTCTAACCATTCTCGCGGGATTGGGCTTAGTGCTATTTCTGTCGCTGTTGCCCCCTCGCCCTACTTTGAAGAGGTTGAAATCGGTATAGTTAAAGACATTGTATCTGGAAACACTTATTATGCTGTTAGAGGTGAAGGCTCCTATCTCAATGGGTTAAAAGTGAGGCCTTCTCAGATAAAGGAGCTTCAGGAATCTATTGTTGGAATCGACTTAGATTTTCCAGACAAATCTGGCTTGGATAGGGTGATACCAATTTTGAAGAGTGTGAAAAAGGTTCGAAAAATTGGTTCGAATTCTCTTGAGCTTTCTTACGTTTCCTCAGGCGGCTATGAGGCATTTCTAGACTTGAGAAACATTTTGAGTGCTGAGAACTTTGCTGCTGCGAAGCTTATTATTGAGGAGGCGGGTGGAATTTTTACGGATGATAGGGGTAACAGTGTCGAAGGAAAAATCGATCTGACTAAGAAACAAAACTTGGTAGCTGCGGGAAATGAGGTGTTATACGAAAGGATTTTAGAATTATTGTAACCCTCTACCCGGCTTTTAACCTCGAAGAGTCTTAAGAGGCAGCTTTTTGGAAGGTTTCATGGGTTATGTCGGAGCCCCAATTATTTTATAGTTTTACATTGAGGCTTCGGGTTCCGGGAGTTGAAGTATTATTTCAACATTGCAGTTGGGTGGAGTCCTTATTTTTTCTTCCCAGCTTTTGCCTATTGAAATTATAAAGAATATTCCCACAATTTTGGCGCCTGATTTTTCTGCGATATTCACCAACGCTCTTTGAGTTTCTCCCGAGCGGATAACATCGTCAACTATCAGGACGCGGTCTCTGCTGGTTAAAGCTCTTTTTGGCAGGTAAAGTGTCATGAATACTCCTGAGAATGATGGAACGTATGATTCCTCTATGAACTTTGAGATTCCGACTTCTCGGTTTCTTTTAGCTATTACTAGTTGTGCTTCCAGTTGGTTTGCTATGTGCGTTGCTATGGGGACTCCGTCCACAGCGGCTGTTAGAACCTTGGAGACTTTTTGTCCCGCATATTTTTCTGAGATTGTTTGAGCCATCAGTCTCATGAGTAGGGTGTCTCCTAGCAGCTCTGTGTTATCGAAGTATCCTTGTCCGTCGAATTTGATTCTTCGTGAAACCTCGCGCTTTATGTCAAATGATTTGCTGAATATTTTGAAAAGTTCTTCTGCTCGGTCTTTGCTCGGGAGAACGTGGCCTTTTATGTACCTGTTAAGGACTGTTACTGGTAACTTTGTGATTTCTGCTAGTTCTTCGTATGTGTGGTTCTTTTTTAGTATTTTTAGGAGTTCTACTGATTTTATTCTCCTTCTAATGTCTGTTACGTGTGTATACTCTGGCAATTCCGTACACTCCAATTAAACATATTTGTGTTAAATTTTGATGGCGCTCTTTTCGGATATTACATCATCAGAGTATAATAAAGATATCCCTAAAAAGGGCGGATAATCCTCAAAATCTTCGCGAGTGAAGAAATAATTTTTCGAACCATAAATATCAGTTTAAGGGGTCTGTGTACCTCTTGCTGAGTCAGATGTTTTCTCCCCTGTACACTCCCGAATAGCCTTCGGAGGCTGAGGACAGTTTCAAGAAAACGAGTTGTAGTACTCGCGCGTTCCTCTCCACCGTGAAGCCATGCGGGTTGCTCACTATGAGGAGTGATTCACATCTACCGACGTAGCCCGCGTCGAATACCGCTGAAGCTATACTTGCTCCGCACCTCAAGAGCGTAGATCTAGTCCACCCGACAGCTAGAATATCGTTAGGAAGATCAACGATTTCGTTATAAATAATCTTGTAGGCGCCTGGTTCAAGGTGGAGTTTATGTTCAAATTCGATGGGTTTGGTTTCTGAAACACGCCTGTTTTCATTCGAGAAATCGACGTAGCCGCAATCAGTAAAAGTGTGAATCTCTCTTAGTGAGAGGTCGAAGCCGTCTGGTGTAAGCTGCTTATCTAGGTCAAGGTATTCTCGAACCAGTTTTCCTTTGAGAATCATCTCTCGAATCTCTCTTCCGCTTAGAACAGAACCCATTTAAACCTACCAGAATTGTAACTTCTAGGAGATCGGATGGTGGTGGGCCTGAGGGGATTATCAGTGTACCCGCCTGCTAGTACACTTTTGAACCCCTGACATCCGGCTTGCCTCTAACTCTTGGGTATCCGAAGGCCGGCGCCCTATCCAGCTAGACTACAGGCCCACCCTTAAAACTCTACTGCAAAAGGATTATATCAATTTTGCTACCCTTTCCATAATTGAGAAGCAGAAATCTTTTTAGGTAATCTGTTTCGTACGTTTCACAAGGAAATTAAATTTCTGAAATTATGTCTATTCGGAGAATAAAAGATGAAATACGTTGTTGATACAAGTGTACTTTTAGGGTCAACTCTTTCTAAAGAGATAGAGGAAGGAAGCCTAAAGGACGACACAAACATAGAGATAATCATACCACAGACGGTTCTAGCAGAAATAGAACATCAGGCCAATCGCTCCAAAACCACCGGAATGCTTGGGTTACAGGAACTGAAGAAAATTCGGGCTCTTCGCACTAAGGGTAAAATACGTCTAACCATCTCTGGAGAGAGACCGAGTTTTCAACAAATAATACACGCCGAAAGTGGGGCTCTTGATGAACTCATACGCGAGGAAGCAAGGAAAAACGGTGCAATTCTAATGACTAGCGATTACGTCCAAGCAGCCATTTCCCGAGCAGAGGGAATAGACGTGCTCTACATACAGAGGGAAAGAAAAGAGCCAGAACTAAGAATACAAGACTTCTTCGCACCAGACTCACTCTCTGTCCATCTAAAGGAAGGTATTCCTCCCCAGACGAAAAGAGGAAGACCTGGAGACTGGAAACTAGAGAAAATAAGCGACGAACCCATGACTCTGGAACAACTACAGAAACTCGCATCCTCCATCATCGAGAGTGCTGAGTTGGACAAAGACTGCTTCATTGAAATTAACGAGGAAGGCGCAATAGTAATCCAACTCCACGAGTACAGAATAGCCATAACCACGCCTCCACTGTCGGACCGAATGGAAATAACAGCAGTTAGACCCTTACTATCAGTGAGTCTAGACGACTACCGCCTATCAAAAAGGCTGAAGGAACGGTTAAAGGAGACGGCCGAAGGAATCTTAGTAGCAGGCAAACCCGGAGCGGGAAAAAGCACCTTTGCAGGCGCCCTAGCTGAGTTCTACCAAAAACAAAACAAAATAGTGAAAACCTTGGAAAAGCCCCGAGACCTTCCTGTAGGTCCAGAAATCACACAGTACACGGCGCTGAGAGGCGACATGGAAAAAACAGCTGATATCCTCCTACTTGTAAGACCCGACTACGTCATATACGATGAGCTGCGCAAAACCAAAGACTTTCAAATCTACACCGACCTCAGATTTGCGGGAGTAGGACTAGTCGGTGTAGTACACGCCTCAAGGGCCATAGACGCGGTTGAACGTTTCATCGGCAGAGTTGAGCTGGGGCTAATAAGCAGAGTCGTCGACACAGTGATTTTCATAGAAGATGGCGAAGTAAAACAGGTTCTCTCCCTAAAACTAGTGGTAAAGGTCCCCACAGGAATGACCGAATCTGATCTGGCACGTCCAGTAATCGAAGTACGAGACTTTGAAACAAACCAACTACAGTACGAAATATACACTTACGGAGAGCAAACTATAGTGATACAAATCGGAGAAGATGTTGGAAGGAAACGCCGGAGAAAGCAGAAAACAAAAGAGACACTTGAGCCAAAAGAGGAGGTAGTCATACCCGTAGAAACCGAATTCAACCGAAAACACGTAATCCTCACTGTTTCTCCCGAATACAGAAAAACCTACCTACAATTCTACCTGGACGACGAACCCGTATTCACTTCAAAAACCAACAAAGAGGGACAAATCCGCATAAGAAAATCCACCCTGTATGGAAAAAAACTAATAGACAGCATAAAAAGGGGAAAGAAAATATACGCAAAAAAATAAAAATAACAACGAAGTAAAATCATCTAAAAAGCGGACGGGTCGCCTAGCCAGGATTCTCAGAACTGAAAGGGCGCAGGCCTCCTAAGCCTGATGTCGAGAGTTCGAATCTCTCCCCGTCCGCCACCTCTGTCTACTTCTTACTCAAAATCTTCAAACTCTGCCTCTCTCCCACGTACACTCTCTCAGCCATACCAACAAACAAGCCGTTCTCCACAATTCCCGGGACAGCGTTCAATTCAACTTCCAAGCTGCCGGGGTCAGCTATTTCCCGAAAATGAACATCCAAAATGAAGTTACCGTTATCCGTAACTACAGGACCCGCTTTCCTAGCTCCCTCCCTAAGAACCACCTCGGCGCCTCTCTCCTCCAATTTACTCTTCACCAGCCTCCACGCCACAGGAATAACCTCCACGGGAACACCCATGCTTTCACCAAGACGTTGAACAAGCTTGGAGGA
>JAUQYY010000178.1 GCA_030587505.1 Candidatus Sigynarchaeota archaeon | reverse complement strand
TTCAGTAATTTTAAGGTTTCCTCGCCTCTATTCAGCACGTACCTCTTGTAGTTGCACGGGTAGCTTGTTCCATTTATCTTTATCGTGCCGTTCCACTCCGCAACAACAGTCCCCTGGCTAACAACCTCTTCTATCTCCTTATCTGTTAGGCAGGCTTGCTCCGCCCTCATATCGTTTCGCCTAGATAGGAGTTCCACATACTTGTTAAACTTACTGAAGTACTTCGGGTTCTCCTAGAGGAACTCGATGAAGAGCTTAAGACCCGTTTCATTATTCCACCCTTGGACTTGGGAGAGTACCTTAAGGAGTAAGCCACCTCTCAGTAGCCAGTTTCGGAAACCATTGGTAATCTCTCTCACGAGCTTAGCCTCCTGACCTTGTGCGATGAACGGTGTTCCTGCGGTGGCTTGAGGGATATCTACGCCTTTAGCTGCTAGATTATCTTTATTGCTATCGAAGGAAAGGATCGAGACAGCAAGTGGAATGCAACAGTTCTGATTAACAACACTGTGAGTGTATAAGCCAAAGCAGAACAGAGGAACAATAAAGACAGCCAGAACCAGTAGTCCTCTAATCTTCTTCATAAATTATTCCTCCTCAAATTTTTTGGATTCTTTCTGATATATATTTCGAAAGCTTAACAATAAGCGTGCAGATAACATCCCTAAAAACAAGATTCTTTCTAATAGTTAAAGAAAGCAACCATTCAAACACTAAATTACCAATTGTTACCGCCAATTGCTTGCAACACTACAGGACTGGAATTAAGAAAAAGATGTCATAGAATAAGCAGCAGAGAGATATGGAGCCGGACAGCTTAGTAGAGCCCGACGGCAAAGTACATTCGGGTGGTGAGTGAAAGGAGAATTATGATTAGGACTACTCCTAGAATTCTCTAAGAGACATCTTACCCCTCCAATCTTGTATTCGCCGCTTTACCATTTTCTCATTTGCGGTTCGCAACTCGAATGTTACGGAGGTTACCGTGAATATTAGTTGGTGTGTTCCGGTTTTCACCAAAAAAGCGAGCCTGACAAACTCTTGATTGGCACAGTATGGAAGAAACTCTGGGTCACCGTTTCTTAGTGAAAAGAAGCATTCTCCCACTTTTTTCATCAAACCTTAGTGCGAACGGGAAGCCCTAATAGAGGGAAAGAAAGCTTGAAGTTTATGGTTTTTCTAACTCTTTTAGGATGGTTAGTAGTATTTCTTCCCTTATTCTGTAACCTTTCCTTACGAGTTTGAGAATGTCTTCTTTCACCTGTTTTCTGGTTATTATACCTTGTTTAACTGCGAGTAGTAGAACTCCTATTGTTCCTAGGGGTTTGAGTGCGAATATCTCCGCGGCTATCCTCGCTTTCCTCTCGTCAGCTATGACCGTTGAGATCTTTTCGTTCAGGGCCAGTTGGATGGTTCTTTTTTCTCCCTCATCTATTGGGAAACCTGCCAGAAACCCTCTTTCCGGCCTCACCTTCTTAACTCTAATAAATCCTGTCTGAACCAGTTCGTCTATCAGGTTCGCATCCTCGTATCCCAGTTCTCTGCCTCTAACAACAGTCTCTTCGTACACTCGATTCGCTACCAGAATCTCTTGAAACAGGCGAGGAAGGATTCTTATTCTTTTTATCTTCGCGAGGTAGATCAGAGGCGAAGCGTTGCTTACGGCTTTCACTCTTCATCACTCAGAGCCTTGAGGTCCTCTGCCAGCTCGTCCTCCGTGTAGTCTAGGTAGATACCGTGCTCCTTGATTTTGTCTATCATCTCCCACAGGGACACTCGGGCTAAGCTAGCAGCCTTCCACAGGGAAACCCTCTTCTCCCGGTACAGGTTGAGAGCCCGCTCCATTCTCCACTTTTCCAACCCCAGCTTTAAGAGTTCGGTCATAGCCCTTGATTTCGACTTGCCCCGCTCCCTGCTATACTCCAGAATCTGCTCGTGAAGATCCTCATCCAACCGGATTGAAACCATTCTTTTCCGCGCGGCCTTCGGCATTGTATCACCAATAATATTATCTGTAATACAAAATATAAGGGTAACTCAGCGTATCACTGGATGCGTGGAGCATGAAGTAGTAGGTACCTGCATGGTTTCCATTGTGTTGAACGCTTCATTAATCGCATTGACCAAAGATTCTATCTTGTCTAGTAATTTTTGCTTGTTGAAGGTAATGTTTCCAGAGAAAGTTTTCGAGTTTCGTATCGGGTTACTGTTGCGCAGTCTCCGGCCATGAGCTGGATTATTGTTTCCTTTATAGCTCTAGGAATCGAGGAGGAATCAACAGATATTTCATCGATTGTCCTTATCCGCTCTTATGGGTTTCACAATTTTTTCCATACTCACTTTATCCAGTATGGGTTTCAGATTTTTTATTTCCCTGCGTAACAGCTTCGTTTCATCCGTCGAGACGGTTGGTGGAAAAACGTCTCAATAGTTTAACTCCACTACAATCGGTTCAACGGGATCAGAAATGAAGCAACTTGTTTTTATTCCATGGTAAAGTAGAAAAGGCTGAAAACCCATTGTGAACTCATGGCGGAAACCAAGACCAAGAAAAGGAGAGAGAGTTATCTCCGGAAGATTCAATCCGTTCGAGAAAACATTAAACTGGTTAGGGAGTGGACCGAGGAAACAACCGTTGAGGACTTTTTGAGTGATAAGAAGACGCGCTATGCAGTGTTTAAGGCTTTTCAGGAAGTGGTGGAAGCCTGTATGGACCTCGCTGCGATGCTCGTTAAAGACCGTGGAATTCCTCCAACGGACGACTACACCAACCTAGAAAAACTGAGAGAGGAAAAAATAATATCTGACGAGATGAAAGATAATCTAGGAGAGGCCAACGGGCTGCGCAACTGGATAACCCACAAGTACAATAAGCTGGATGAAGAAAAGGCTTACCGGGCGATACTGAGGCTCGTAGGTCCCTTGGAGGAGTTCATGGGAGTTGTGAAGAAGTGGATCTAGTCAAGAGAATCAGGAGGGATTTCGAGTTTCTAACGAGTCGGGAGGATGTTCTCGGCGTGCTTCTCTACGGTTCCCAGGCCAGTGGGGACGCCACCCCGAGGAGTGATGTGGATATCTGCGTGGTTGCTCCGGACGCGGACAGAGAGGATCTCTTCAGAACCATTCTGAGGCACGTCAGAGAGCCCTACGATGTGAAAATATTCGAGTCCTTACCGATGTACCTGAAGATTAGAGTCATCAGAAACCATGTTGTGGTCTACGCAAGAGACGTTTTGGACCTTTACGAGTACTTTTACACCTACAGGAAACTCTGGAAAGACCAAGAGCGGCGCAACACCCTAACGCAGGAGGACATAGAAGCCCTCCTCAAATAAAAACCAATTTCTTAAACATTACCATCAACTAGAATTTTTCTTTTTAGGTGGAGTTAATACCTTCTCAGAGCGTTTCAGGAAGATTAAATGCCAAAGAATTTTATTCTTCATTGATACTGTAACTGCGGATTTAGAGTAGAGAGGCCTACTATTTACTCCGTAGCAGACCTGTTATTTGGGGGAAGCATGCAAAAAGCTTAATTTATTAAAATTTGTATTTTTACTTAACGGGGATAGCGATAATGGTTGGAAATAGCCAGACAATTGACCAGATATTTGAAATCATTGAAAGAAATCTGGGCAGATGGAAAGCCCTTGGTATCGCGT
>JAUQYY010000001.1 GCA_030587505.1 Candidatus Sigynarchaeota archaeon | reverse complement strand
AAGAGCTGAGGGCGCTCGAGGACTACGTTGACGGTTTCGAGCTGGGTATAGGTTTGGAGAAGAGAAACAGGGTATTCTGCAGGGAGTTCGGTGAGAGGATCCTAACGGTTCATAACCTTCCCGCGATAAGAACGGACTACGATAAGAATTTTATGATGAACCCAGCCGTCAACCCTAGAGGCTCGGCTCGAATGGTTAAGAAGATGGTTGAACGTGTAAACGTTTTTCTACCCGGTTGGAAACTGTACGGCGTTCACGGAGGCCTCCGCGGGAGAATAAAGGGACCCAACGACTTCGTGATAAGGGGTCGAAAGCTCACATTTCGGGAGTGTATCGAAAACATTTCGAAATTCAGCCGAATCCTAAAGAAGGAGAATCTGCTCTCACGAGTTGCACTGGAAAACATTTACGGAGCGGAACCCGGGTCACCCGCCGTGGGAATGAACGAAGCGGAACTCGGTGAAATCGCAAAACACGTAGACATACTTCTCGACCTGGGGCACATGGCGGTGAACTGCGCGTACCAAAACATCGACATTGAACAGATGTCCTTCAACAACCTGCCCGTGAGAGAGGTTCACCTTAGCTTCCTAAGACCAGAAATAAGAGAGTTCTCCCCGAATTACCTGGACAAAGATTTAATGTACTGGGACCACTACCCTTACTCCGAAACCGACGTAAACCGCCAGATACTAGAGGTAGCCGAAAGAATGAAGAAAAGAACAGAAATAATCACCGTGGAGATATCCGGCTCCATAGAGGAGATCCAGTCCACACTAGAACTACTACAGGATTTACGGTGACAAGAATAAAGGTGAATGAGAGGCAACCTTCCTCCACGGAAAGGGGAATTTGTGGTGGATGGAGTTGGAGGTAAAGCTATTCTACTTAGGAATCGCTACTTTCCTCATTGCTTTCATTGGGGCGAATGGATTACTGTTCCTCCCCAGCTCTGGCCAAATCGACCTAATCATATTCATGCTGTCATTCGTGGAGCTGCTGGGCATACTCCTGATTATCGGGGGTTTACTTTTCGAATTCGAGTTCGACCCGCATCGGAAAAAGCTCATTTCACTGGGTGCGGTTATCCTCCTACTAGGATACTGGGTTGTGCCCTTCGTGATATACTTCGCCTTTCCCCAGCCCTTAATACCCGTGGACCCCCTGAGACAGTTGTTTTTGCCCCCGCTTCTTGTGCGCCTAACGCCGGCAACCGTCGAAATCACTGGGCTCCTCATAATAATTACAAATGTGAGAACCAGCCTGCAGGGGGCGAGTGTGGAAAACTGAGAGAAGATGGGGGCAGCGAGAATTGGAATCGGATAATTTGGAGAAACAGATTAATCTTTTAACCGACCCGGACAGGATGAAGCGGAGCCAAGCTGCTTTAAGAGTTGGAAGATCTGCGATGCATGGCCAGCTCAACCGGAGGGCTCTAAAACTTCTCACAAACCTTCTCAGAGACATAGACAGAGAGGTGCGCATGAACTCCGCGTTCGCCATCGGCGAGTACGCCTCCCATGAGATCTTCGACAGAGAAGCTCTGGGAGGGCTAATAAAACTCTTGAGAGACTGGAGCAGCAAGGTGCGCTGTAGAGCCACAACAACAATCGGCGAGTACGCCAAGCTCGGTCTTTACAGCAAAAGGGTCATTAAGCCCCTTATCAGGTTTCTCACGGACGACGATAAGGAGCTCCGGGCTAACGCGGGTTGGACCCTTGGAATATACGCCCTGAGGGACATTCTAGAAAAGGGTAACTCAAAGCTCATAGAAAAAATACTGAAAACACGGGACCCTAATGTAAACGTCGGGTTGGCAATCGCCGTGGGGGATTGCGCCTGGGAGAACGGACGTATGAAGGGCAAAGCTTTGGAAACATTCGTCAAACTTTTAAGCCACAAGGATCTCAGAATCAGAGAGGGAACGGCCTTCGTACTGGGGGAGAACGCTGAAAACAATCTAACCGACGAGAGAATCTTATCTCCCCTCTTCGACCTTTTAAGTGACGATAACCCAACGGTTCGCGCTTATGCCATCTTTGCCCTTGGGGCATACGCTAGGAGAGGAGTAAAAAGGAAACACGTGGTTCAAAAACTCTTAGCAGCAACCAGAAACTCTGAAGACGATGTTAGAGAAACTCTTAAGAACATTCTTTTCCGCCTCGAACTTGACGGGCTTCAGTCAACCCATTCCAATTCTAGGATTCGTTGAATCCCGAGTTTCGTGTGAAGCATTTTTTACCTTCTTTCTTGTCTTCCTGTCATTTCCTCAATCTCGATTTCGTACACGTATAGCTGCGTTCCACCGCCCTCGCTTGGTGGGGCTCGAATCCCTGAAACGGTGCTCAGAAAACTCTCCATTCTCTCACGAGCGATTGCCGCTTCTTTCTCTCCCATGTGGGGTTCTACGAATCTTTCGAAGAGGATTCTGATTCCCTCCTGAAAGTCTTCAACAAACCTGGCTCTACCATAGATTATTACACTCTTCCAAGAGCCGTCCTCGTAAACCTCGTCTATCTCGAAACAAACTCTGGGATTCCTCTCCAGGTACTCTGTTTTTTTGCCCCTCCCTGAGTGAATGTAAATCTTACCCTCGTGGTACGCGTAGGAAACAGGAACAACGTAAGGCTCATCGTTAACCGCTAAACCCAGTCTGCCAACCCTGTTTCTCGAAACCAGTTCTTCAATCTCTTGGCGCTCAAGCTCCAAGATTCTCCCATGAGAGGCACGCATAGGATCCCTCATCTATCCATCTCCTCAGCTTCTGAAAAATTAGAAACAATAAGCCCCTTTGGTGGTTCCTCTTTTTTGGGTTTTTCGACCTTTTAAATCATTCTAGGGTTGGTGTGAATTTTTGACTTTTCCGGGTCTGGCTTCTTCCTTCCTTTTTATGTTTTTTTCGGGGCGAAGTACTTCTTCATGGAGATCTTGATTTTCGATATGAACTGCTCCGGGTCCTCTGATGATAGGTAAAACTCTTTGATGAAGCCCTCCATTCTCCTAATGTAAAGGTACGGCTTGGTGCCCGAGGTGGCAACCAGGGAGGTTCCCCAGAGTCTGAGCCCCCATCCGGGAGGGTGCTTCACTTCCCCTGCTAATCTCAGCTCAATCTCGTATATTGTGTCGTAGCGGATTGTTATGGTGAACGGGAAGAATATGATTTGCAGCCTGTCCCTCCTAACCACGTATCTGAGCTTATAGTAAACGATTCCCATATAGACTAAGAGCATCGCTGCTGCTGAGTAGATAACCGCTAGTATTTGGACTGTGCTTGGAGAAGGGCTGAACCACTGTTGGAGTGAGAATTGGCTCAACGCGTAGGCGAGAATTCCAAATATTATGGCGCTGAGGAAGAGGACGAAGGCTATCCTGTACGCAAAAACCCTTGCGAACGGTGCTTCCTCAACATAGATGGACGCGATTTTTGCCCTCTCCTAAAA
>JAUQYY010000411.1 GCA_030587505.1 Candidatus Sigynarchaeota archaeon | reverse complement strand
GTTTAGGTCTGTTCCGGCGCTGAAACCCCGACCCTCACCAGTTAGGATCAGCACCCGGACGTCCAGGTCCCACTCCAGCCTGTTGAACAAGTCGTGGAGCTCCTCAATCATCTGAATGGTTATTGCGTTCAGTTTCTCGGGGCGGTTCAGTTTGACTATTGAGATTCCGTCATCTAGTTCCTCATACTTTATCTGCTCATAACGTTCCATACGAAATACCTCAACACAATGTTTGAACCAGTGTAAGGAATCTTTCACTATATTGATTATAAAGATAGAGGATGAAGACGAGGTTTACAGCAATTGAGCCCGAAAAGAATCAGGGGAGAGAGGACCCGAACAATCATGTGGCTGGTTTTTCGTTGGACGTGGAGTGCACTCCTACAAGTTCCTTAGACTTCCTGATACTTCCTGAATCAGCGTCAAACTCAAGGGGTAGGAAATATTTTTAAAGTGATCTAATTTCCAAGTTTTTCAATGGTTTTCTCGGGAAGTGTGCCTAATCGCGTAGTTAAAGCGGGTTCGTTCTAGTATTTGCGTAGAAATCCCTACTCAATTTCTGAATTAAAAATACAAACCCCCCTTTTTGTTTCGATTTTCTTGTTTCAATTTTTCTTGTTCCAATTCGTAACGATTGCATATTAGGGAAAGCGAAGCCGCTGGTAGCTCTTTACCAGTTCGCAACTCTCAGAGTGAGCGTTGAGAAAATTGTTTGCACCTGTCTTAGGATAACCGTCGGTCTGTTTGCAGGTAAATGTGTGTGAAGGGTGATTGATTTGAAAAAGCTGGTGTACACGCCTTTGGCACTGTTCTGTAAGGTTTGTGGAAAGTACATCGATGAGTATGAAAAATTTATCCTGCGCAGAGCGTACTCTGAGGTCTACTGCTCACGGAGATGTTACTACTACGATGTCCTCCAGAGCGAGAAGAAGAACAATCTGGGTTTCGCCCACATGGACAGTATCCTAGAAAAACACTGCAGAAACATTGAGGAGAAAATGAATCTGCTAGAGGCGATCAACGAAACCACCAGCTTCATACGCAAAACCTGTGGCGTCTACTGGTTCTTCCCACAATTCTACGTATTGTTCAAGTGGCAGGTTTACAACATGTTCAAAAGATTCAAAGCAACTCCCGTGGATCTGGACACACTGGCATCCGACCTCTACTCAATGAGATACATAGGAGCATGCGGCTGAGTGAATCTACCACGCGTCCTCACAATAGCTGAAGCACCCTTCTTTAAAATAGTCAGACAGACGGCTGGAGTAAATGTTGGAAATATTTGTGGACTGTCTAAGCTACGATGAGTATGAAAAGCTTCAACTGGAGCTTGAACTGTTCGAAAAGGTTTTTGTTGAACTCGAACTTGAAAACAGAAAAACGTTCCAAAACTAGGAAAACGCTCCGAGACGTGAGAACAATTCTGTCGTCTGTATATCATAATTCAAGCTAGCGGGACCGGTTGATTACAAAACACCATCAAAATCTTCAAATCAAGCCCAAGATTTTGTTCGTACAAACCAGTATCCTGAGTTCTCTTGATTAAAAAAAGGGGAAGCTAATTGCACCACTATTAAGTCCTACTAACAAAAGGCCGAAAAACTAGTACTCAATCATTTTTGGTAGTTTCTTAGCTTGGTCAATCCACTGACGAATCTCTTTGAGAGTCGGCAGCTTCCGAACAAGCTTCTTTTCCTCATTCAACTCTTGTAACTTTGAATATAAGCTCTCATCGAAAAAGAAAGAGAAGATTCCCCCCTGTTTTCCCTCTCAAGCTGAATTATTGGCTCCTTTCCTTGAGGGAAATAAAGATTTTAGTCCAGAGGATCATTGACATAACCATTAAGCTGAAGCCCAAACACCAAACCGTACAAAGCAGGGCTCCTGATATTATGCTCAGTATTCCAGCTGTCTGTGCCGCTTTTGGAAGTGGGGTTAACCCGCGAATAGAAAAGGTTGCTACGCCCAGCACCATGAAAGTGAGTCCAAGAACGAAACATCCAATTGTGAGGAGCATAGGGTGGGGAAAATCCACAGGCACAACGATGGGATTTGGTGAATGCATAAGAGGAGCGTACGGATTCAATTTGACAACGGTGTCTCCCAGTATTATGAGCGTTCCGGCTAGTGACCCCCCTATTGAGCTTGCGATTAAGCTTAGCATGCCCATGTCCGCGTTACCCACGATTCTTAGGGCGCCGTTGAACCCTAGGCCGGTTAGAACGCCGTGTATTATAAGAGAGCCTCCTAAGACAACGGAGAGTATGAAAAACAAAAGCTCCAGATGGGACGGATAAGGGGAAAACACTGAAGGGTACCAAACTCCGGAAATGAAGAAAGCCCAGGGATTCCATCGCCCCGTCAAGAAGCCGACGAGGGACACCAAACCCACCACAAACTTGACGAGGTCAATGCCAAAAAGATAGAATATCAGGCTCCACAGTGCACCCACCCCCATGGATATTGTTCCCAGCACGCCTCCAATCACGCCAGCGAGTAGCGAACGCCGCGAGGCATCGACCAGCTTCTCTTGGACGATTGCTCTAAAATCCGCGTGTCTTTTCCCTATAAGCACTAAAGCTGTTTTGGCGGCGTCGCGGACCTTTTTTTGGTTATCCCTTAGAGCCCGTGAAAGGGGATCAATCGCTCTGCCGTCTCCCACACGTCCAAGCGCTAGCGCCACCGCTCTGCGGACTCTCCACGCGGGATCCGTTAGAGTA
>JAUQYY010000410.1 GCA_030587505.1 Candidatus Sigynarchaeota archaeon | reverse complement strand
CCTCCTGAGGGCCATGTAGCGCAGTATCTCCGCGACTCCTCCGGGCAGGACGCCCGCGCCCACGAGGGCGTCGAGCGCCCCCTCGAGGGTCGGGGCCCTTGGGGTGCCCGCGGTGCGAGCGTGTTCGCGGAGCAGGATCAGGACGAGCAGAAAGATTATTAAGCCCAGGAGCAGAGTATCTAACGACATTTCTTGTCGCCGAGAGGTAGGTGTGCCCTTAATCCCACTTAAGGGTACCGCCTACCCAAACACTAATTTTCAAATACTGCAATCCTGTTGAGTGAGCCAACCTAGCTATAACCTTCCTTTCTTTATCCTTCCTGAAAAATTTTAGATGTGGGTTTGGCGCCTCATTAACTATTGAACTCCCTAATATGTGTCAGAGGTAATCTGCGAATCACCCAACAATATTAAAATACCGTAAAGAGGCTGTGCACTACAGAAAAAAGAGCAAAAAATAATAATAGGGATTAGTAATACATGTTATGCGCAGAAGGATGAAGCCTGGGCGTATGGTCTAGCGGTTATGACACCGCGCTCACGTCGCGGTAAATCCTCGGAGCCGAATCCCCGGTTCGAATCCGGGTACGCCCACCACTTTTATGTTCTGTGTTCTAAACTTCCCCGCTTCGGTCTACTGTTACTATTTTTTGTATAATCTGCGGATAGGACAAAGGTTTACTTCACGCTAAAACTTGTTGTCCAAACCCTGTTAGGTACCAATAGTGCGGTTTTTCTTTAGTTCTATCAACTATTCCCTCTTTGTTCATGCTTTTGAGCTGTATCAGCACCCTTCCGTATGACATGTTCAGGTTTTTCGCTATTTCCCCCACTGTTTTTGGCTCATGCCTTATCTGTTTTAGTATTAGGGTTCTGGTTTCTATCCCTGGTTTAATATTTCTTCTCTTCCTCAGAATCGCCTTAGCTTCATACTGCTTTTTTCTCCAAATCGGAGACATTTTCACCCTCTGATAAGTGTTTAAAGCCTTCCCTTTCGGAATTTTCTTCATAAGTATTGGGTATTCCCCCAATTAAAAGATTATTTACCTCGAAGTCGGATCCCTTTTAACAGAACTCGAACAGTTTTGCTTGTTTAGATTTCTCCTCTTCAAATATTAACTCGAGGTTTTGCTTGAGTAGTCTTAATCTCTGTCTTAAATAGGGCGGAAAATCAAATCTATCTGCAAGTGATAAAGCGAATGGAAGATATTTCTCTATACTCGCTTGGTGAACTGTTAAGACGAGTTTCCCTCCACAGGAGGGACATTTACCCTGAAGAGGTGGACGCCTATACTTTTTATTACAATTTAAGCATCTGCACTTCTGGGTTGAAAACGCTTTTAGATTACCCGCTATGTCACGAATAAAATGCTTCTGAGTTATCTTACTAGCTACCATCCTAACATCCGATGCCCGTATCTTATTTGACAACTCTAACTGAGCTTGAACCTTCTCCAACATGGTTTCTAACTGCTTATACCTTGATATCTGAGGACCCTGAAAAATATTCCTTGTTGGGTGAGTAAACTTGAAGTTTTCATACTGCTGCGGTTTGCCAAGCCGATGCGCAATTATATCCATTATTTTTTCATTTTCTTTCGGATCCTCATACCTTTGAGTCCTTTCATAAAACTCTAGGGGATAATGATCCATCACGTCCATATTGTGCGATTCGCTATCCACCTCTTGAGGCTCTAAACGCACAGATATAACCAGAGGGGTGTCCATCATTCCCCCCCTTTTTCTAGGCAGAAAGAGTTTAGAGAAGTTCAGTAGCGGATCCAAGGCAAGCATTATCGAATCCTCGTCTCCGTCACAGTTCCTCCTCTTCGCGGCATGCCAATACGGATGCGCGTAACAAACCTGAGCCTTGGTAAACCCGACGATTCGTCCAACGATACCAACCGAGGTATGTGGAGCAAGACCCACTACGAGATGCCCTACCAAGTCATCCATACATCTTACTTGATAGTATGTGGGTAACACATAAAACCTTGTGAGAAGTTCATCAATAAAATTGGCCACCCGAACGAGGTACTCACCACAATTTTCAGAGATTATTATGTCGTGTGGTTTTAACTCCAATATCTGCTCCTCGTTTTCCAAAGGATTACCTTGATAGTCTCGGGTATATCCCAGTTTACGTAATTTCTCTACCGAAACCGATACTTCACTTGGTTTGAAGTGGGTAAGCGGTGCGTCAGTAGCATCGAATCTTATTGTTCCGTCTTTATAGACGTACAAATCATATTTAGCTCGTAAAATACCTTTCTCAAGGGCCTCTGGAATTTTTGTTTCGCTTATCAGCCCCTGAACTCCCTTCACCTCTTTAACTGATTCTACACCCACTCTTCTTAACGCTTTTTGGAACTCCTCCTTAACGTTTATCTTCCTACTTTCAAATGGTTGTGCTTTTCCGCCACATTTGGGGCACGTTTCTTCCTCCGTAGAAAAACCGCATTGTAGGCAGGTGTTTATGGCTTTTGTTTCTTTTTTACAGGAGGGACAAAAACAGTGGAAAGTCGTAACTCCACACTCTGGGCATTGCCTTCTCGCTATTTCGACAGATATCATTCCCTTCTCCGCAGCTTTGACGATGTTCCTTGTACTTCCACCCTCCAACCCGACGGGGAACAAAACATGCACCGGAGGAGAAAGTTTTCTTTCTTTAGCCTTTTCCGGTCTTCCCATCCTAGCTCCTATGTATGTTGGGGCTTTTTCCCGTATAGGTATATCCGAAAATACTTTAACTATGTCAAGGCCACTTGCACTACCGAACTGGTATAGCGTGAGACTCTGTATCTTTTTACCCCTTGGCAAGCATCTTAATAAGATAGGGGCGTGGTCATCGATTATGACCTCCCCGTCCCTAAACGTATGAGGGACGCCGAGTCTCTCCAAAATCTCTTTTACCTTTCGGGGCACTTTTGCAACAATTTTGTCTTGTTCACCTACTCCTACCTTCTCTAACCATTTTTGAAGTTCAATGGCCTCTTCTGCACTTATATCATGCCAAAAGTAAGTGTATTCTGGGTGGAGAGGAATGTTCAGCGCCTCACTTATGTTCAGCGCCTCTTTTGCTGAAGGCTTAAAATAGAATGGATTCTCCATGATCCGCTTCAGACGTTCCTTATTAATTCCAATAAAGCTAGAAGCCCGCTGTAAATCCTCTCCAAACTTCTCATTTATCTTTGTCTCGAGTTCTTGAATCCACCATTCCTCACAATAACCAGAAGGAACTAACGGATGATTATTCTCTAAAAATTCTCCGAAAGCGACAAGAAGATCCCCTAGAAACAAAATTTTGTCTATTTTGTCTACAACTTCTAAAGCCTCTTCTATGGTGTTAATCCTTCTAACTGAACCATCCACTGTTTTAACAATGGGGCCTTCAATACTATCTACGGGTAGCACTATTGCCCCCTTGCCGGGCCTCTCCGTACGAATATGTGTTCCAGGAGCCAAAAATTCATCCAAAATAATCATAGTAGACGGATTAATCCCAACCGCTGAAAGTCCAGTATTCCTGGAGCGGCCATATCTGAGCCGGAAGCTACCAATAGCAGAGGGCTCTCCGAAAACTGGACGCCCAGCTATAACATCTGCAAGATAAGTTTCACTTGGCTTTACTTCTACCTTCTCCTTCTTCTCCCCAGATTCGGATAACCATTCCCACCCTTCAAACCCAATGCGGTCAACGATTTTCTTTAGTTTTGACGCCTTACCAATTAAACCGTCATTAAGAACGAGAATGGCGCCGCCCCTTAACTGGTTTGTCTCGATTCTCGGAAGATTTCGGTGTCCTGAAACCTCAATGTTGTCAGTGGGTTCACCCGTCACTTCAACTGGTATGTTCTTTATAACTCTCCTTATCTTATCTGGCGTTGAGGGGTACTGCAGGTGAGTCACTCTATGCTCATACAAATCAATTTCTTCAACGAAACGCTCCACCTCCAAATCCGTGGGTTTGTATCTATCCAAGTGAAGAAGTCTTCTAACAAAATCAGCTACGAGAACCGTTTTTGCTTGCTCGGTTCCTCCCGCAGACCTTATAGGCCCCGCGAAGTAAATCGCAAGATATTCGGTACCATCAGGATTCTTTTTAATTTTAACATCTGCTATTCCTTCAATCGGTGCCGCCGTAACACCTTCGGTCAGCAGAGCCAAAGCTAAACGAATAGCTTTATCGGCAACTTCTTCATCCTCTCTAAAGTCTCCGAACTTTCTGTAAATTATCTCCTCCGCAATCTTGAACGCAACCTCCTCCCTGGTCATTTTCTTGCTTAACTCACGAATGCGATCCGCTACCCCTTCAAGCCCAATCAGCCCCTCAACCCTAGCAGCAACGTCTCTCGCAGTCAGAATTTCTGGTTCGATAGAAGGGTCAAGCCCTCTACCACGCGCCTCCCTCGCTATGCTATACAATTTCTCAAAGTTATTT
This sequence comes from Candidatus Sigynarchaeota archaeon, assembly GCA_030587505.1. Taxonomy (GTDB): domain Archaea; phylum Asgardarchaeota; class Lokiarchaeia; order Sigyniarchaeales; family Sigyniarchaeaceae; genus Sigyniarchaeum; species Sigyniarchaeum tengchongense. The sequence goes on along the minus strand of JAUQYY010000410.1, from coordinate 5,499 downwards.
TCAATCGTCCTAAAATACTCCTGCATCTCTTCACTAGCACTAGTCATTAGCCCATCTCCAATTTGAAAATAACCTCACCAATTAATATAACTGTTTGCAATATGGCGCCTCTTATGACAGAGTGTTAGAAACAAGTATCCCTTTTCTTTAAGACTTCTTTAAACCTTGTATGAAAAGCTTTATGTATCCTCCGTAATACGTATTCCTCGATAACGGAGCAGGTAAAATTATTTACATAAGGGTTAAATGTGAACAGATATTATCTTAGTACTACTGAAAAACAGCTAACTGGAATTGCAATTGTTCATCTCTCCCTTATTGAAAAACTTTTTAAACATCAAATCAATATGCAGCATAAACTCTCAACCTACTTTCAATGGAGGTTTCACTTTGGGTAAACGGTTGCTCGTTCAGAGACGTGGCAGAGGCGGTTCAAACTTCCGAGCTCCAAGCCATAAACGGAAAGGTAAGGTTAAACATCACCCCGCCAGAGAAGGTGTAGTACACGGAACAATTAAAGAACTAACGCATGACCCCGGAAGGGGCGCTCCGCTCGCCAAAGTAAAGTTTGAAGACGGTAGGGAACAGTGGATTCTCGTTCCTGAGGGCTCCTTCGTGGGACAAACGATTGAATACGGTCCAGAAGCTAGTCTACGGCTCGGTAACACTCTCCCTCTCTACCAGATTCCGGAGGGTACACCCGTTTTCAATTTGGAGGGTGTCCCTGGAGATGGCGGAAAATTTGTTCGTTCTTCAGGAACTTACGCTACGATTCTCTCCCACAGCGCGGATAAGACAATGATTCGGCTTCCCTCAAGCAAAATAAAAGCGTTCAATCCCAAATGCAAAGCAACTATCGGTGTAGTCGCCGGAGGCGGGCGCACTGATAAACCTTTCCTCAAAGCAGGCAGCAAGTACCATCTCTCCAAAGCCAAAAGCTGGAAATGGCCCAAAGTCCGTGGCGTGGCTATGAACGCAGCATCACATCCCCACGGTGGTGGAAGCCACCAACACATCGGAGGGCCTTCAACCGTTCCTAGAACCGCACCTCCAGGCCAAAAAGTCGGCCTAATAGCTGCGCGCAGAGCTGGGCGTAAACAGCGAAAATAGTTCGGTGAACCCTCCGTTATAATAATTCTTACTTAACTACAAAATTAATCAACCAAAAAACCGTACATCACTCCAAAAATCTGTAAATTCTGGAGGTTAATACATTGGGGCATCGTAAGGCACACGCACCTAAGAGAGGAAGCCTAGCCTACCTGCCTAGAGGAAGGGCTGCGCGTCCTATAGGGCGCGTCAGAAATTGGCCTGAATACGACGAATCACCGACCATACTTGGTGCCGCTGGATACAAAGCGGGAATGACACACGTGTTACTGGTGGAGGATCATCCGCACAGTCCATACTTCGGGCAGGAAAGAGTACTCGCTGCAACAGTGCTTGACACTCCCCCCTTAACCGTTTTCGGAATAAGAGCATACACACTCACTCCGTACGGTTTAAGAACACTAACAGAAGTCTGGGCACCAGAACTATCCCCCGATCTTAGACGAAAATTCACTCTACCCTCCAATCATGATTACGAAGGAAACCTGAGCCGCTTAGAGGAACAAAGAGAAAATATATCCGAAATTCGCGCCTTAATTCACACTCAACCACGCCTAGCAAGTGTACCCAAAAAGAAACCAGATATCATAGAAGTTAAAATCGGTGGAGGCTCAATAGAGGAACAAATAGACTACGCTAAACAGATTCTTGGAAAACAGATAAGAGTGGGCGAAATTTTCAAAGAGGGCCAGTACGTAGACGTTATTGGGATAACCAAAGGAAAAGGTTTCCAAGGACCAGTAAAACGATGGGGGATACGAATACTTCAACACAAATCACGAAAAACAAAAAGAGGCGTCGGAGCGATTGGACCATGGAGACCCGCCAGAGTATCCTATACTGTGCCACGAGCAGGGCAGATGGGTTATCATCAGCGCACGGAATACAATAAAAGAATTTTAAAAATCGGAGAGAGAGGAGAGGAAATCACGCCCAGCGGCGGCTTCGTCCGCTACGGACTGGTTCGCGGAGACTACATTCTACTACAAGGCTCCGTTCCCGGCTCCTCCAAACGCCTCGTAACTTTACGCTACCCGATACGCCGACCAACCAATATGCCGGAAAATCCTCCCCAAATTTCCTACATAAGCCTCGAATCTAAACAAGGAGTCTAAAAGGAGGGAACCGTTTGGCGAAAAAGGTCAATGTTTATGGCCTTGACGGAGAACCGCTACGCACAATTAAACTGCCAGAAGTGTTCGAAACCCCCTACAGACCCGACCTAATCAAAAGAGCAGTCCTGTCTTCACGCGCGGCACGAATTCAGCCCTACGGGGTAAACAAAAGGGCTGGCAAACGAACAACAGCAGAATCTAGGGGGCCCGGGTTTGGCATCGCTAGAGTCCCCCGGGTTAAGGGTTCACGCTACCCCGCTGCTATGCGGGGCGCGTTCGCTCCCATGACTGTTGGAGGTAGAAGAGCACATCCCCCAAAACCCGAGAAAAAATACGCGGAAAAAATTAACAAAAAAGAACGGAGACTAGCAATTCGTTCAGCTATAGCTGCAACCGCTAATCCGGAACTGGTTAAAGAAAGAGGCCACGTTTTTGAAAACTCACGGGAGCTACCCCTGGTAGTGTCCGACGAATTCCAGGCTATTACTACAACCTCCGAAACCAGAGAGCTTTTCATCAAGCTGGGGGTCTGGCAGGATATTCTCTGCGCTAAACGTGGAAGAAAAATTAGACCGGGAAAAGGAAAAATGCGCGGCAGAAAGTATAAGAAACCTAAGAGCATACTACTCGTGATAAATGAGGATCACGGAATAGTGAAAGCATCACGAAACCATCCCGGTTTAGATATAGTCAACGTCAGGAATCTAAATGCAGAACTGTTAGCGCCAGGTACAAAACCAGGAAGGCTAACAATATGGGCCGAATCCGCCATTAATCAGCTAGAAAACCTATTCACCCTGTAAAACTGGTCCAAACCGCATTCGGACTATCTTTCCAAAATTTTTTAGCCGACAATTACCCCCCCCATTTCTTGATCTCTTGAGAAATCTTCGCTTTTTCCTTCACGAGGTTTGCGAGATAGTTCTCATCGTACCTTTGCAATCCCCCTCATAAAAGAAGGGAGTAAAAGAGTTGTTATAGCAACTTACTCGTTACACCCCTTTCGAGGGAAATTTTTCTAAAAAAAACAATTACTTTCTGTGTGTTATCCGTTTTTGGTGTTTCCGTGAGAAGCTAGAATCCGATTAACCGCGTTGACAAGGGCTTGGACACTTGCGCTAACTATATCCTCGTTCGCTGCTCTGGCAGTGTACATCCTCCCCTTTTTGTCTCTAACTTTAACAGTTACAATGCCTAGCGCCTCAGTGCCTCCGGTTATGGCCTCTAAATTATATTCGACTAATGCTATTTCCCCGAATGCCTTCACTGCTTTTTGTAACGCATTGCAAGCAGCGTCAACTGGCCCGACTCCCAAGTCCGAAACAAGTTTTTCTTCGCCGCCTACCTCTATCCGCACCGTTGCTGTCGGTGTAATATTTAATCCTGTGACGACCACCAGCTCCTTCAGCTTCAGATACTGTTCCTTCATAGACACTCTGCCGATGATATCGTCTGCTATGGCTTGTAGCTCTACGTCGGTAACCTGCTTTCCCTTGTCCCCCAACTTTTTAACTCTTTTCATTATTTCTTCTAACTGTTCACCCGTATAAATGTAGCCGTAACTATCCAGCTTGGCTTTCAACGAGTGTCTTCCTGTGTGTTTCCCAATCACTATCGACGAAAGTGTGATGTCCTGCCTACTTCTTTTTCTCCCAATGATATCTGGTGTGATGGGTTCATAGGTTCTCGGGTTAACCAGTACTGCATGTGCATGAATTCCACTTTCATGGCGGAAGGCATTTTCCCCGACAATCGGTTGATTAGGCGGAATCTTCATACCACTCAGGTTTTCAATGAGTTTCGATGTTTCAAAAATGTACTCTGTTTTGATGTTCGTTTTAACTCCATAGAGCGCAACTAACGACATAACAATTTCTTCTAAGGAAGCGTTACCAGCTCTCTCTCCTATACCGTTAACCGTAACGTGAACTTGCTTAGCACCTACCTCTACAGCAGCTAGGGAGTTAGCAACTGCCAATCCAAAATCGTTATGAGTATGCACCGATACTATTGTATCCCCCTTGACCACTTCGATCAATTGTTTTGTAAGATACGCGTAGGCTCGGGGAGTAGTGCATCCAACCGTGTCCGGTATGTTAATTACATCAACACCTGCTCTGTCAACCTCTCCATAAATCTCCTTCAGAAAATTCAAATCACTTCTAGTAGCATCCTCGGCAGAGAACTCGACTTTAAGTCCATGCTCCTTCGCATATTTAACTGCTTCAAAAGCACTGTTCAAAGCCTGCTCTCGTGTTATCCTCAGTTTTTCTTTCAGATGCAAATCCGATGTGGCTATAAAGATGTGCACTCGGTCAACACCGCAATCAATCGCTAAGTCTATCTCGTTTTGCTTCGTCCTAGTGAGCGCGCAGATTTCTGTATCCAATCCTAATTTGACTATTTCTCGAATAGCCTTTTCTTCACCTCTAGAAACTATTGGCATCCCTGCTTCGATAACGTCGACACCCAGTTTTGCAAGTTGCTCGGCGGTGTTCTTTTTCTCGTTCACTGTAAAGGAAACACCCGGTGTCTGCTCTCCGTCACGCATGGTGGTATCAAAAATTAGAACACTATCCGGCAAAGCCACCTCAGAAGACACTTCGCTGATAAATTGGCTGACAGAGAAAGTCAGACCTCCTCATGTAGTTACCTCCAAGACTCTTTACTGCTATCCTTCACCGCTAGTCCCTTGAATTTAATTGTTTTGAGCAACAAATCTTAACCGCGGGACGGGGGCGAGGAAGGGGGTAATACACCCATCCTGAATGCCAATTGTCTTGTATTTCAAAGGATTTTCAACTGAAGTTCCTCTTCGACTGCTGCCTTCTGCATATTCCTGAAGCCTAGGGTATCGGTGAACCGCAGAACCGTATTGGGCACGAATTTGTTTTCCCGTATGCTGTCTGTAAACACTTTACGTGCAACTATCTTGCCGATGTATGTTAGAGACACCGGGATTCCTTTGTTATCCTTATTCCCCGCAGTTATTAGCCCGGCTTTTTTGAGTCTCTTGAGATTCCACCGCGCGGTCGATTTAGGCATCTCAAACTTTTCTGATATCTTTTCGGCAAGCCTTGTAAAAACAGTGGAATCCTCCGAATTAGCTATGTACATCAGGATTTCTCTTTGCTTTTTCGTAAGTGCGATTGATGCCAGTTTCTCAATACCTTCCCTTAGCAGAGAAAATTCTTTCAAAAAATTCTTTTTAAGAGAACTCAGCAGGAAATTCTTGCTTTCGCCTTTTCCTTCCTTCAAAAAGAGATTTAAACCC
>JAUQYY010000406.1 GCA_030587505.1 Candidatus Sigynarchaeota archaeon | reverse complement strand
GGGTTTAGACCCGTGGTAACAACCTTGATGCCTGGGGGTAGAGCGTCGTGGGCGAGTTTCAGGAGGGTGTGCGCCCACCAGGTCAACTCCTCGAAGGTTTCACAGGGGGGAGTCGCTATCTCCAGAATCCACGTGATTGTTCCGATGTGCGGGTCTCTGCCCAGGACTTCCACGTCTATTTGCTTTCCGTCGGTTAGTTTGTAGCTGCATATCAGCGTGTCACCTCTCTTCTTTATCTGCTCTACTCGTATGTTTGAGACCTTTCTGCTGATGAGGGACGTTATGGGATCTGTGGGTCTCTTCAGCAGGTCTTTCAGGTTTTGAGTCGCTTCCTCAACGATTTTCCCCATAATACTTATCATTTTTTCGCCGTCAATCCATGTGCCTTTGAGGTTTACTATTTGGATCTCCATCTCTATTCCGTGCGTGAAGGGCATCCTTATCAGTTGGAGGTCTTTCTGGGTCGACATGGCTCCGTACCTTCCTCTAGCTGAACTCTTTCTCTGCTATTTCACAAAAAACTTGGATTAACTCGCGAATTTTGTCTGCTTCGACTATGTCCCTTGTGATGGTTAGGTCAAGAACAGAAACGTCGGCGTCCTGCGACTCGGCCATAACCTTCAAGCAGTACGCTAGACTGCCACCGCCAAAGACTTCACCCTCCTCCTGTACGCCGAAATTCCTGTCAAGTGAATTTTTAACCTTTTCCAGAATGTTGCGGGGGTCTCTTCTAAAATTCTTGTCAACGAAGATCCTACTCTCACCTGAGGGCAGTATGGGTAGCGTTTTCAAACTAATTATGATAGCCCCCTTCTTAGAGGATCTGCAGACCTTATCCACGAAGAGTGACTGAATTATTCTTGTGAACCTCTCACTCACATCTACACTTCCCTCACGGTCCGGGAAGAAGAAGTAGTTGAAGGGCTTACCCTTACTCTCGAACTCCTCATAAATCTTGTGGACCGTGTTGAACAGTTTGTCGTTTCCATCACAGTAGGAAGTGGAACATATGGCTAGAGGGATTCCGACATCCTTTGTTTCGGAGACTGCGCTTATTCTTCCACTGCTTTTAAACGCTTCAACCTGCTCTTCAAGGGAAATACTCTCAACAGCCTTTTCTAGGGCTGGGAAAACCTCTGCTCTGTACTCCGAAATGATGGAGATCGCAGCCTCCAGCACGCTCTTGTACCTTTTCAACAGTTCCGAGAACTCGGTGGTTACTCTCTCAAGCCTACCCATCAACTTTCCGGGCTCGTCTCCGATTTCCAACACCTATCACCTACTTATCTCCACGATACTCGTTGATTGCTCTGAGAATCTCTATCTCCCGCCTCTTAAACTCCGCCAGGTTTTCGTTCAGAACACTGAGATTCGATCTAATCTCCTCCATCATATCCTCAATAACCGATGTTTTCTTCTCCAAGAGTTTAAGAGCCTCCTCCAACCTTTCACCCTCGATTATCCCCGAATTGGAGATTCTCACCTCCATTCGTTCAACCTTATCCTCAACGGCTCTAATCCTACCCAAATCCCTCTCAAGGCTTCTAACCCTCTGCTCCAACTCCATGAGCCTCTTACCGAACAGATTGAAAGGCCTAGCCTTCTCCCCAACTTCTGGAAACTCGTCCGTAACGGTTTCTACACCCGAAGCCAGCGGCCCAACCTGTTCGCCTCCAGTTTCTCCACCAGCTTGCCTCGTTACGGTTTCGTATTCAAGTCTCTCATCCGTGAACCCGGCCTCCCCCAGAGCTTCTTCCTCGGCCTCCCTTTCCTCCAACTGGATACCGCTGCGATAGGCGTCGTAGACCTCTCCCAAGACTTCCGCGATCTCTCTGTTTTCCGATTCTCTGCCACTAGCGGAGAAGACACACGTAATCCTATCCGCGTAGTTTAGGCCCCAAATTCCAATCTTTCCACCGCTGAGCCACCAGGTAAAAACGCTGGAGGAAAAGGTTTTGTCCTCGAACCAGTTTTGAACAGTCTTAGCTATCAGGTTAGGTTCACGGGAGGGTGGTTCCCCCTTCTCAGCCCCATTTCTTATCCAGACATAATCCAGTAATCCGCTGTCTATACCTCTCTCTAACCACCCCGAGAAACCCTCCCTGTATATTCTTAACCCGGTGTACCTGTATGAGCGTTCCTCAAAACCGAGAAGCGAAAACATGTGAGCGATGAGAGCTTTGGTGTTCTTTTCTTTGGTTCTGAAAACACAGGCCCACCTCTCTCGCCCGTCACAGACGCAGCAGAACCTTTCTCCATCAAAATCCAGAACGAGAATACAAGAGAGCCCAGACTTGTAGATTAGGGGGGAAACCACTTCCCCCACGAGTAGACTGAGAAGCTTAATAACCGGGAAAGAGTTCATGGGGTCAAGAAGAGGCCCTCTGAACACGCACTTGCCGTGAGCCCTACCTGGATCGCTCTCCAGAACCTCAAGAAACTCCTCTAGCTCGTCCGTGTCGACAAAAACGTACCCGGTGATTACTCCCAAACGGACACCGTACCACTTTGTAAGCCAGGCTTTCAATTCCTCAGCATGCCTCTTCATAAAAACCACCATTCAAGGGATAAAAGGCTCACAAATCCGCAATCTCCATCCACTCTGAGAACCTACAATATAAATAACCCAACAATCACAAAAAAAAGTTCCCCCTCCACCAAATGGAGGAAGATCAGAACGTTGAGAAGACTAAATCATTGATAAGACGCACCATTCTTCGAGGATAGAGTGATTCACGAAAAGAACATGTGGGGAGTCAACTAGTACATCGCGCCTCTTAAACCCGATGGCCTATAATTAAGTGAAAAAATGGAGAAAAGATTGTTCTAACCCATTTTTGGGCTATTTGCTAGAATTCCTTGGGCATCTCCGCCATTGTGCCTAGGAGAACCCCGAAACCATCCGCGTAGCTTACGAGGGTCATGAAGCTTCCTTCCAGCTTTATGGCTCCCGACATGATCGCCTCTCTCGCCATCAGCTCCGCCTTTCCAATCTTAACCCATGTGTCGTATGTTCCCTCAAGAACGTACTCCGCTTCGTCTCCTTCCTCCGCTTCTTTCAGGTTTTCGATTTTGCCATTCTTAATTTCGAAATAAACCGCAAGATCTCTGTCTGTCACCCTCAGAATCATACTACCCTGAAAGTCTGCCATACTGCTTTCAAACGACGGGTTACTGTTAAGCTCCTCCGCCAATTTCTGGAAGAATTCCAGTGTAAAGAACTTCACCATTACAACTCACCTTTCTCTTCTCATTTTTGTTTAACTTTTCTATCTCTCTATCTATCTAAATCTTTCCGTTATCTGGCGTAGTGCTTTCTGCGGTCCTCCAGTGTTTTGGCGTCTGGAGGTATGTCTCCAGGGTTAACCATTTTAACGTTCGTCTTTATGCGTAAGACCTGTTTGAACTCGTCCTTGAGCCTGCTCTCCCATTCGGCGAACTTCGAGGGGTCCTTGCACTCCACCAGTATGGTCATCTCGTCGTAGTCTCTGGGCCTCTCAACAATAATCTGTATTCTTCCAAGTTCAGGGTACTGCTTTACAACATCCTGTGCCTGCTTCGGGTGGATGAAAACGCCCTTCACCTTCGTCAGCATGTCCACCCTGCCGCGGATGCCTAGAATCCGCGCCTCTGTTCGGCCGCACTCACAGACCTCCTCTGTTAAAACGGAAGCGTCGCCCGTTCTGTACCTTATGAGCGGTAGAGCCTCTCTCTCGAAGGGGGTTACGACTATCTCGCCCTCCTCTCCGGGCTCAACCCTCTCGAGGGTGTTGGGGTCGATGATCTCCACGAGGAACATCTCCTCGTTTATGTGCATACCGTTGTGATACTGGCACTCCCTAGTCATCACTCCCAGCTCAGCTACACCGTACGCGTCGAAGAGCTCCATGCCGAAGGTCTCCTCGAGCCTCTTTCTGAGGTCCGGCGGCAGAGGCTCAGCCCCACAGATACCAATCCTTAGACTGAGGTCCTTTTTTGGGTCGAGCCCCATCTTCTGGGCCTGCTCTGCCAGCCTGGCGAGGAAGCTGGGTGTACCCGCGTAGATTGTTGTTCCCATCTTTTTCATGAAGTCGATCTGCATCCTCGTTTCTCCGGTGCCCGCTGGGATTATGCACAGATTCGCCTCCTCCGCAGCCATGTGGACGAACAGCCCAGCCGGCATGAAGTGATAAGACAGTGTGACCTGTATTATGTCTCCCTCCCTTACGCCTCCGGTAATTAGACCTTTAGCCAGGTTCTTCCGCGTGGTCTTGAGGTCGCCTTCGGTGTACGGTTCGAATATGGGTCCTGGGGAGATGAACACCAGTCTGAGCTTTTCTCTTGGGACGGCTAGGAACTCGCCGAAGGGTGGGTGTTCCCTCTGGCTCTGGACCAGCTCGTGCTTCGACGTGAATGGGATCTTCTTGTAGAAGTCGTCCAGGGATCTGATGTCGTCGGGCTTCACGCCGGCCTCGTCGAACTTCCTGTGGTAGTAGGGTGAGTTCTCGTAGGCATACCTAACCATCTCGAGGGCTTTCTTCTCTTGGAGCTTTCTCAGCTCCTCTCTAGGCATGATTTCGGCTTCAGAATAAATTCTTCCTGTCACTTATCTTCCTCCGCACCATTTATTCTATGTTTTTTACGATTTTTAACCCTTTTTAACTATTTCCTCTACTACTCATATTTAACAATTTTTCTCGGTTTGGAGACCGTCCAGCTCTTTCGAAGAATTATCCTTAAAAAGACTTGAAATTCGGTGCGTTCTTCATTCTTGAAGTATTTGTACCCGTAAACGCTGTTTCTGAGCTAGATCCTCGAAAATAAGGGGGAGTGAAGGTGGGTTGATTTTTCTTCTTGCCAAATGTTAATAGTAGGGGGAAACAGAACTAGACTAGAAAAACTCGCTTCTGTCTACCCACTCTGGGAAGTACTCGTAGAACTCGCTGGGTTTCGCCTTTTTGAGGCCCTTGTAGGTCGCCCTGGTTAGAGCTAGCACCCCTTTCTTGTCTCTGTAGTTGCTGACCAGCCCCTGCTCCTCCAGCAGCATGAGCATCTCATCCAGCTTCTCCTCGTCGATTCTTAGGCGGGCTAGCAGCTGGTCGCGGCTAATGTGGAGCCCCGGGTTAACTCTCCAGTACTCAGCCAAAACGTCCAGAACCACGTTCTCGTCAACCTCTGTACCCTCCGGTAGCGGTTTGACCTCCATGTACGGTATCGGCATTCTCAGCTCCTCGTGCATCTCCCGCCAGGGAGCCTTGAAATCGTTCGAGTGAATCCTTACACCCTGTCTGTAGAGGAGGAGTCTTAGAACCTCGTTTGTTCCTGCTCCTATCTCGAGGATTTTGCAGTCTCTGAGGATGGCTTCTATGGGGTAAAACCTTGTGAGTGCGTCTCCCCCCATGATTTGAATGGTGTCAATCGCCGCGTTTCTCATCGCCTCGGTGATGAAGATCTTGGCCGCTGTTGATTCTAGGAGAGGTCCAAGTGGAGCCATTCCCCCTATGTCTATTTGGTACGCTATGTAGTATGCAAGCAGTCTCAGTATCTTCCAGTTCGCGATCATATCCGCCATTTTCAACTGGTTGGCTTGGTAAAACTTTGTGGGCTGACCGAACTGTATCCTCCTCTCGGTGCTGAAAACCGCGTATCTTAAGCACTCCCTTATCGCGGAGACGCCCGCAATCGCACCCAGAGTTCTCTCGAAGTTCAGACCGTTGACCATGATGTTCCACCCCATTCCCTGTCCCGCAAGAACGTTTTCCGCGGGAACCCTCGCGTCGTCAAATCTCAGGTAGCCGTTCCGAACACCGTCCCACCCGATAAGCTCGTTGATCTTCTCCACGTGGAAGCCTGGTGTACCCTTCTCAACGAGGAACCCTGTCAGGTGCTTGTACGACTTCCTGTCGGCCGGGTCATCGCTCGTCTTCGCGTAAACCATGTAAACGTCCGCAAGTCCAGCGTTGGTGATGAAGCGCTTCTTTCCGTTGAGGATGTACTCGTCCCCCTCTCTTACTGCGACTGTTTCAACGCCCGCCGCGTCGCTGCCCACGAAGGGCTCGGTTATGCAGAC
>JAUQYY010000403.1 GCA_030587505.1 Candidatus Sigynarchaeota archaeon | reverse complement strand
CTTTAGTGTTCGTTGTACTTTTAAAAGGATATTTTTGAAAGAGACCATAAAATATATATACGTGATTATTAATACTCCAGAATAAAAACATACTTCCACTCCGATAGAGGCAAATAGAAATAAACTAGATATAAGTGACAGGTTTGATATCTGATTAACCTACGGGAACTTTACTAGCATAAGCTACTCGAGGCGCCCTTCGATGATCAACGCGTTATTAGGTTTGGGAAGGTCGAAAACACGTTTAGATGTTATTAACCTCATGCTCGATGAGGGGAGACCCTTATCGGCCTCTGAGATAGCTGATAAGCTTGGCATCAGCCTCAACGCCGCGAACATCGCGATCCACTATTTGAACAAGGCTGGTCTTCTGAGTAAGGTTGAGCGTGGAATGTATGAGGTTAATGTTTACGCCTTCTGTAAGGCGTTTCTGACTTTTCTTTTGAGTACTAAGGCTAAGGGTCATGTGGATAAGAGTCTTGAGAACTTCACGAAGTAGGAGGTGAAAAGGGTTTTGAGCGGCCTTATAGATAGCTCTGTTCTCAGGCTACGTGGTGGTAGTCTGAAGGTTTTGTCGCTTCTCTCGATTTCGCACCGTCCGTTGAGGCCCGTGGAGATTGCGGATATTCTGGGCATGCAGCTTAAGGATGTTGGAAAGTACTTGGTGCGGTTGGGCAGTAAGGGTTTGGTTTCGAAGGTGAACATTAACGGTAACTCTTCCGGGTATGTTTCGAATCTGGATATTCTGGAGCTGGTGCTGGACCATGAGCGTAGGTTGAGGGAGCTTGAATAGCCCGGTTTGTTGGGATTGGGGGGCTTTTTTTGGCCTTTGATGATGCTGGGGAGCTGTTTGACAGGTTCGACAAGCTTATGAGGTTGAGGGACACGGCGAACAGGATTCTTGTTTACGTTCTTACGAGCCCGGGGCCTGTGACCCCCAAGGAGCTTGTGGAGAGGTTGGGTTTGACCGAGAACAGTGTTTGGAAGACTGTGCGGCGCTTGGAGTCTGATGGTTTTCTCAGGTCTGTTGAGAGGGGGGAGTATGAGGCTAACTTCGGCCTTATTGTGGCGCTTCTCTTGTTCAAGGTTCAGGAGCTCGTTAAAGCGTTGGAGAAGAGATGATTGGATGAGCGGTGATGGGGAGCGTATTGGTCCTAGGGACGCGTTTAACAAGTTGTTGAGGCTGGGTGAGTCTTCCATTCAGATTATTGAGTACATTCTCTGCTCGCCGAGGCCTGTGACCCCTAGGGAGCTCGTGGAGAAGCTTGGAATCACTGAGGGAACAGCTTGGAACGCGCTGAGCAGGTTGCAGAGGATTGGTTTTGTTGTTTCTAAGAACAGGGGGGAGTATGAGGCTAACGTGGGGTTTATTCTGGCGATGGTTCTCTTCTCGCTTAGCGAATTGGCGGAAAAATTGAGAGAGGTGAAGCGGAGATGAATAATTCAGGGGAAGCTGAGGATAGGAAAAAGCTGTTAGACACCATTAGGGGTTTTCGAGGAAGAAGCCTTTCCGTTCTGAACTACATCCTGGAGAGCCAGAAGGGGGACCCTGTGGCCTCCTCCAAGATTCAGGAGGGTTTGGGTTTGACTCCTTCGAATCTTTCGCACGCGGGGAGAATACTAGAGGAGACCGGTTTGATAGTCAGGGAAAGGGAGGGTTACACTCCGAATCTGGGATTTCTACTCGCAGCGATTCTCGAAATCGTTCTGGATATTGATAGGAGAATAAAAAGCATAGAGGAAGAATTAAGGAAGAAGTAACCGTAACCTCTAAAATGAGTGTGTAGAACCCTGGTGGGAGGTTCAGAAGTGGAAAAAAAGAAAACCCTAGGGGAAGGTGAACAGGTCGAGGGAGATTACAAGACGCTGATAAAGCGTCTGATGGATCCGAGGTCTAAGACCATGTACTCCATCCTTGAGCTATTGCTGGAGAAGGTTAAGAGTGAACCGGTTCCGGCCAGCGTCATAAGAGGTAAACTGGGAATATCGAAACAGGCGGCAACGAACTCAGCTCGGAGGCTGGAGGAAACAGGTTTCATTACGCGTACTCCCGAGGGATACGTGCTGAATCAGGGATATATAATCAACCTGCTCATTCAGGTGGTTGGAGACCTCTTGAGAAGGCTTGAGCCATAGACGTGAAGACGTCTACTGCCTGTTAAGCCGTTGGATTCTTCTCACTTCCCAGCTTTGTCCGGAGCAATCGGTGATTGAGAGTTCATACCGTGGCTTTTTCCAGGCCTGTGATTATGCTGCGTGTTCCTTGGGTTGATGCTACCCTCTCGAGGTCTGAGCGCGTTACTATTTTTCCGGTTTTTGCGGATAGGTAGCCCATTAGCGCAACCGCCACTGCCTTCTTCGCGTCTTCGGGGGTGAAAACAGGCTCTTTGTCTTCGAGCACGCACTCTGCGAAGTGTTCATCCTCGTTTCTGAAGGATATGATGTAGTACCCGGGGAATGGTTCGTGTTCAACCTCGGGGCTAAACCACTGGTACCTGTTTTCTCCGGCTTCCTTCACTGTTGAAAAAATCTGCACGGGTTTTTTCCAGGCGTGGTCCTCGAGGATGGTTCCCTCGGTTCCGTAGAGTTCGAGCCTGTTTGTGGGGGGGCTGAACACCGTGTCGCTTACGACGATTTCGCCTATGCATCCGTTTGTGAACTTCAGGAACGTCATGGCGTTGTCCTCGGCCTTGTTCTCGAGCTTAATCACCTGTTTTGCGAGCCAGCAGTACACCGATTCCACTTCTCCGAGCATCCAGTTCAGGATGGCGAATTTGTGAACCGCTGCGTCCATCAGGACTCCTCCGCCCGCTAGTTCGGGTGACCCTTTCCAGTTGTCTGGTTTTGACAGGTCGGTGGTTTCGTCAACCCCCTCGTATCCCCGTACGAGGAGAGGTTTTCCTATAAGCCCGTCGTCTAGCACCTTCTTGATTAGTTGGTGGGCTGGTAGAAAGCGGTGATTCTCGGCTATCATGAGCTTGACCCCTGCCTTCTTCGCGGCTCTCATCATGGTGTCGCATTCCTCAAGTGTCGGCGCCATAGGTTTCTCGCAGAGAATGTGCTTTCCTGCCTCCGCCGCGGCCACGGTGAATTCTGTGTGCAGGTAGTGAGGTAGGGTTATGAGAACAGCGTCGATTTCATCGCTTCTCAGAATGTCACGATAGTCCCTACTCACGGTTAGAGAGTAAATGTCGGCCAATTTCTTTGCGTTTTCAATGTTTGCGTCAAAGGCGGATACGAATTTGATTTTCTCTGAGGATCTACATGCGGCGGCGTGGAAGTGTGCGGCTGTACCGCATCCCATCACTCCTATCCTTAGCTTCTTCAATATTTTTATCCTCTCTGTGAGATTTCTGCGAATGGGGTTATGGAAACGTTTATCAAACATTTGGTGTCCAAAACTGTTTCCGAGATTAAGGTATTGTGTGAATCGAATAAAAGTATTTGGCTGGAGAAGGAAACGAAGGAGGGTGAGAACTGCCTTTTGCTTGTTTGGAGGAGAAGGTAAATGGTTAAGTGTTGAGAGGACAAGGTTTCGTTATTTCGTTCAATTCGGAGCTAGTTGCTTTTTTCTCTCAACACGTATTCCTCAATCGCCTCCCTCAGTATTCGACACATGAGGGGTTTTCTTTTGAGATCGATGGCGACCATGCCGTAGGCTTTCAATCCTAGGAAGTCTTCTACCTCGTTTGGATTTAGAGCGCCCGGGAGATCCTGCTTGTTCGCTATGACTCTCAGGGTTATTCCGGGAATCCTTGAGTACTCTTCGACTATCTTCTTAGTTTTTTGGAGGTTCTCGGGTGTCGAGTCTGTCACTATGAAGATTACTCTGGAACCACGCGTCAAACCCTTCCAAAGGAATCGGAACCTGTCCTGCCCCGCTATGTCGAAGAGGCTTACCTCGTAGTCACCCACAGAGAGAAAACCGAAATTCACTCCGATTGTTTGGTCGTAGTTCTCAATGATCTTGTTATCGGTTAGCAACGTGACAATACTGGTTTTCCCAACGGTTGGAAGCCCGATGAAGGAAACCTTTGCACGCTGGATGGTGCACACCCCCGCGGGAATGAGGTTTAGGACAATTTTGGCTGACGATTATTTTTAAATTGGTACTATTGGCATAATACTAAGATAGTTGTGACATAACAGTGGCAGATAGAATGACTTCTAAATTAAATTTTCACAGTTAGGGGTTGTGGCTATGACGGTGTATGTGAATTTTCACTTTCACCTTAACATGTTTTACGCGGAGTATTCGGACGAGGAGGTTATTCGGCGTTTCCCGAACGTATATAGGGCTTTGCTGGATTTTTTGGAGAACCACTCTGAGGTTAAGGCCGGTTGGGATATCGAAGCCTCCCGTTCAATCGATTTTCTCAGGCGTGTGGCACCAGATGTTATTGATCGCCTCAACAATGGGATTGAGAGGGGCCAGTTTGAGGTTCTGTTGGATACATGGTGCTTTAGTCTTCCCACACTGCACACAGAGGAGGAGTTTGATTTCCAGCACAGGCTCGCCGAGCAGAAGCTTAGGGAAACTTTCAAGCATGTTTCCAAGGGCTACTTTGCTCAGGAGGGCTCCTATCACCCCGCGCTGCCAAGGTTTCTGCGTAGGAACGGTGTGGAGTATTATGTTGTTCAGATGCCCGCTGTGCGAAACTGGCTGAGGGATGTTTCCGGTTTCGATCATCGGATGCACGAGTTGGTGGGTTTCGACGGCTCTACTATTCCTTGCGTTCTGTTCGTTACGGGCATAGTTGAGGATCCTGTTGGGAAAATCAGGGACATGAAGGACACCGAGTTCGGAGACGTTTTGGTGGTTATCCTGGAGGACGCCGAGGTTCTGCGCACGGACGTTCTCGAGAGCTACATATCTGAGTTTGAAAAGCTAGACTACGTGAAGTACGCGCTCTGCAGCGAGTTTGTGCGTAGCGCCAAGGTGGGCAGACAGTTGGACGCTCCGGACCTTACTTGGGTTCCCGGCGCTTACGACTATGTTTTCTGGGTTAGGGACCCTTGGGATCAGCATCTGTGGACCTTGAACGAGCTTGCAAGACAGGATATTCGCGAGGCGGAGTTCTGGATAAGGATGGCTAGGAGCAGGGGCATCGACGTTGCTGCAGAGGAGGCGGAGCTAATAGAGGCGAGGAAGTGGGCCCTCCTCGGTCAGAACTCTGACAAGTTTGGGTGGAATCCGTGTGCCTATAAAAGGGTTCAGGGGGAGTACGAGTGCAGATACGCGTCCGAGATCGCTAGGATAGCGGGTGCGGTAGCGAGTGAAAAGATCTTCTCCCAGGTGACCTTTGATTTTTCAGAGGAAACTGTGAAAAGGTTCCTCGTGTTCAACTATCACCGGAACAAGATCCCCTTGATGCCGGTGAACATCGGGGTTAGAGTCGAGGAGCCGGGGCTGAGGATGGAGGAGATTGTGATGTGGGTTAAGGGTGAGGTCACCCCTACTGACTTAACTATTGTTAAGCTGCACCCCGACGGTACTGTTAGCGAGGCGAATCTAGTCTATGTCGGTGGATTCGAAGCTGAGGAGATTGTCCCTGTTGAGATCGTGAGGGGTGAACCTGAGCTTAAGGGCGGCGGTTTCACCGTTTCTGAGAAGGTTCTGGGTAATGGTTTGGTTGAACTGCATTTCGAGGAAGGTGTGCCTATGCGTCTTGTTGACAAATCAACTGGTTTGGTTTACGGTGTGGAAGGAAAGCCGTTCATGGAGTCTAAGGCTTCGTTTGGCGATGAACAGTTTCTGGAGGACGCCCCCTCGCTGGAGGTTACAAATAGTGGGAGTAGAGGCGTTTTCGCAGAGGTGAAGCTCGAGAGAAAGCTCACCGAAAGCTCTAGTGTGTCTACGAGGTTTAGAGTCTACAGGGGATTACATCTGCTTGAGGTGGAGTCTCACATCGATGTTAAGGGCAGACACTTTGGACGTATCGAACCCCTCAATCTTAGGCTGGGTATAGATAGGCCGAGAAAGATTTGGAGGGACCTCGGTGGACATGTCGTGTCGCGGGAAATCAAGGGAGCCAGGAAGTTTAACCCGCTCGTAAACGATTGGGTTGCTCTAGCTAACGATAATAAGGGAATAATCGTGGCGGGGGACGGTAAGGTTAGATCGTTTAAGGAGTTTATGGATGCTAAAAGAGAGATCGGCTTTTTCAGGGCGGAGTCCATCTTCAAGTCGAATCCCATGGAAGCGTTCCAAGGAACCTACTCTCTGAAGTGCATGCTGATACCCTTCTCAGGAACCCCATCTGAAGAGCTTATGCTTCTTGCAAGGTGCTGCACAAGCTCACCGGGAATTGTTGCCATGACGCGGTACGAAGGATTCAGAAAAATATAGTGATACGATTTAGAAGGGTTACATTCTGCGTGTCTTGAGGGCGAATGGGTGAAGTGTTTTTGGAAAACAGAGAAACTCGAAAAGGCCATTAATAAAAGATAAATATGGAAGGTTATAGTTATTGATACATAGAGTGTAAAACATGATGAAGGAAGACAAGGATTTCGTTAGACATTCGAGAATCACCAACTCTTGGTATAATCATCGGAGATTTAACATGTTTCGTACAGGAGGAGTCTAGGTTTTCGGGGCTGGTGATTGGAGGAGACAACTGGTTACTGTTTGATTTGTGCACGGAAGAGGATGGTGGTGCTACTTTCAACCTGAGTTAAAGGAAAATTTCAATTCGTAATTGACATGTGTGAAGGTCAACATTTCCCGTGTGGTCTGAGGGTTTTGTATATGAATGGTGTAGGAAATGTTAGAAGCCCAGATACCGAAAGGGGGAATAAAGTTCCTCCGGGTCAGAGAGTTACCAGGAAATTGCCGGTTCTTCACTATGGACCGGTACCGAGCATTGATGTTTCCGAATGGTTCTTCACAATTTCGGGCCTAGTGAAGAGGGAAAGAAAACTTGGTTGTCAGGAGTTCGCGTCACTTCCTAGGGTTAGAGTGTTTTCTGGTGTACACTGTGTTATCGTATGGTCGAAGTTTAACAGTTTGTGGAAGGGAGTGAGCAGCGGCGCGTTGAAAGAACTCGTTGATATACTTCCGAACGCCAGGTTCGTTATGGTTCACTCGGCTGAGGGGCACAAGACCAACCTCTCTCTAAGCGATTTCTTCGAGCCAGATGTCCTGTTCGCATTTAAGCACAACGGTGAGTCACCCACACCGGAGCACGGTTATCCCGTGGGGCTCGTAGTTCCAAGGTTGTACTTCTGGAAGAGTGCCAAGTGGGTTGTTAGAGTCGAATTTGTGGCGGAGGATGAGAGGGGATTCTGGGAATCCCAAGGATGCCACAACCGTGGCGACCCATGGAGGGAGGAAAGGTACAGTCGCTGACCCGAGACGAAAAGGCTCCTAAACTAGGCGAGTTCGCCGACACGAGTAATTGCCCTCAAGTTTCGGGGCGCAAAAGAGGATTCTTCATTAGCATAATTTGTGAAAAATGTGGAGTGGTGCTATGCGTAGGCTGTTGATAGTGTCTAACAGATTGCCCATAAGCGTGGTTAAGAGAGGGGGAAGACTGCGTTTTCAGCTCAGTGTGGGGGGATTGGCTACTGGACTAGACTCAATTCGCGGGTCCTACAGAAGCCTCTGGATAGGGTGGCCGGGAATCACCCTAGATAAAGCCAGAGGTGAGGAAAGAGAGGAAATCTACGAGACATTGACATCTGAGAACTGCTACCCCATTTTCCTATCCCCTGAGGAAGTTGAAGGGTATTACAATGGGTTCTGCAACGAAACCATTTGGCCGCTTTTCCACTACTTCCCAGAGTACACAGTATACAACAAAAGTTACTGGGAATCGTACAAAAGAGTCAACCGGATTTTTTGTGACGAAATTGTTAGATTTGCTGAGCCAGACGATATAATCTGGGTTCACGACTATCACCTAATGCTACTTCCAAAAATGATCAGGGAAAGGTTGCCGGACGCAACAATAGGATTCTTCCTCCACATACCGTTTCCATCCTTCGAAATATTCTACCTGCTTCCCTGGCGTAAGGAAATCGTGGAGGGGCTTCTGGGCGCGGATCTCATCGGGTTCCACACGTACGATTATGTTCGCTACTTTTTTGGTAGTGTGAGACGCATACTGGGCTACGAGCACACCCTGGGGCAGATCACAGCGGATAACCGCCTGATAAGGGTTGAAGCGTTCCCCATGGGAATAAAATATGAAAGATTCGTGAGGGTTGAACAAGACCCGAAGGTGCAGAGAGAAATCGAGAGAATCAGGAAGAAGGTGGGGAAGCGTAAGATAATTCTGTCAATCGACCGTCTGGACTACACGAAGGGTATACCAAGACGCCTTGAGGCTTTTGACACATTTCTGACGAGGTATCCGGAGTACAGGGAGAAAGTCACTCTGATTCTGGTTGCGGTTCCCTCACGCACGGAGATTGAGCACTATATACTGCTGAAGAAACAGGTGGATGAACTCATCGGGCGAATCAATGGGATGCACGGAACCATAGGGTGGATGCCCGTCTGGTACCTGTACCGTCTTCTACCCTTCCACATGCTGGTGAGTCTCTACCGCATCGCCGACGTTGCACTAGTAACCCCCCTGAGGGATGGAATGAACCTAATATCTAAAGAGTTCATCGCTACAAAAACAGACGGGAAAGGCGTCCTGATTCTGAGCGAGATGGCGGGAGCCGTGAGAGAGCTGGGAGAAGCGATCGTTGTAAATCCGAACAACAGGGAGGAGGTCGCAGAGGCTCTGAAGGAAGCGTTAGAAATGCCTGAGGAAGAGCAGATAGAGCGTAACAGGATAATGCAGAGGAGACTGAAGCGTTATGATTTAGAGCGGTGGGTGAAAGAGTTTATGAACGGATTGTTCAAGATTAAGGAACTCCAGCGTGAGCTCGACGCTAAGAGACTCACACGGGATAAGAAGAAAAAGCTTATGGAGGATTACGTTAAGAGCAGTAGGCGTTTAATTCTGCTGGACTATGACGGAACACTCGTTCCCTTCGCAACAAGGCCGAGTATGGCGAAGCCCGATGAGGAACTCTTGGAGATACTAGAAGCGCTAAGCCAGGATTCCAGGAACGAGGTGGTAATAATAAGCGGGCGGGAAAGAGGAACACTGGACAGATGGTTTGGTAAGTTGGATGTGGGATTAACAGCCGAGCACGGAGTCTGGGTTAAGGAGAAGGAAGGCGCATGGGAGATAATAAAGCCTTTAAGAAACGATTGGAAAGAAGAAATACGGCCAATCCTTGAAATGTACGCGGATAAAACACCAGGTTCCTTCATTGAGGAGAAAGAGTTCTCCCTGGTTTGGCACTATAGAGGAGCTGATCCTGAGCTGGGTGAAATGAATGTGAGAGAGCTGAAGGACACGCTCCTACATCTCACCGCCACCCTCAACCTAGGAATTTTGGAGGGAAGTAAGGTGATCGAGGTTAAGAATGCGGGCATAGATAAGGGTCTGGCCGCGTCACGCTGGCTATCGAAGGAAGAATGGAACTTCATCCTAGCGGTAGGCGATGACTGGACGGATGAAGATGTTTTCGCCGCTCTTCCAGATTACGCGTACTCCATCAAGGTGGGTCTAGAGCGCACACAGGCAAAGTTTAACCTGAACTCTGTGGGTGATGTGAGATCACTATTAAAGGAGTTGGCGGGAGGAGCTTAAGATGCGCAGCTTGGAGGATTATCGGAAAATCGCAGGAGACACAGCAATATCCATGATACACAGGATGGCCAGTAGGCTTTACGGGAAACGCGTAATAAACATCAACTCCACCTATCAGGGTGGCGGGGTGGCGGAGATTCTAGAATCGCTCGTCCCACTTATGAACGACGCGGGGCTAGATGCGGACTGGAGGATTCTTCATGGCACCCCGGATTTCTTCACGATAACAAAGAAGTTCCACAACGCGCTTCAGGGGGAGCCCATAAACTTCACTGAAATGAAAAAGCGTCTATACGTTCAAACCAATGAGAACTTCTCAACATACGCGCACATAGAAGACCACGACTGCGTCATCATTCATGACCCCCAACCCCTGCCCCTCATAAAGTTCTACAAGAAGAGGCAACCGTGGATATGGAGATGTCACGTAGACCTATCAAATCCAAGCAGAGATCTATGGGACTACCTCAAGAACTTTATCCTGAGGTACGATGCGATTATTCTCTCGTGCGAGGAGTACAAAAAGGAAGACCTGCCGGTCCAGCAGAGAATCATCCAACCCGCCATCGACCCCCTGGACACTAAAAACATAGAACTCTCCAAGAGTGACATTTCAAAGTACCTCAAAAAATTCGGCGTTCCAACGGACAAGCCGCTCATAACCCAGATATCGAGGTTCGACAAGTGGAAAGACCCTGTAGGCGTCGTGGAAGTGTTTAAAGAGGTTAAAAAGAAGATTGACTGCAGACTGGTGCTATGCGGAAGCATGGCGACGGACGACCCCGAGGGAATGAAAATCTACGAAAGGGTGCAGCGAAGGGTGAGAAGCCTGACTAAAAGCGGAGACGTTATACTCATTACCGTCGAGAACAACATTCTCGTAAACGCGCTGCAGAGAAGCTCCGACGTAATAATACAGAAATCCAAACGGGAGGGCTTCGGACTCACGGTAACCGAGGCGCTCTGGAAGGGAAAACCAGTGGTAGCGTCAAACGTTGGATGCATACCCCTCCAAATAACCGACGGTGAAAACGGATTCCTCATTGACCCAAACGATAAAAAAACATTCGCGGACAGAATCATCCAGCTCCTGCAGGACCCAGACCTCGCGGAGGAGATGGGTAAAAAAGCCAAGGAAACCGTCAGAAAGAATTTCCTGATAACCCGACTACTATTAGACTACCTAATCCTTTTAAACGAGATGATAGAAATCTGAGCCACCTAAAACTATGAGAAAAATACGGGTTCCCCGCATACAATTATCCTAAAGCGAACACGTCAAGTATCTATCAAGTAGTAGGCTTATCGGAGGATTTTGGTGTGAGTCAGATTGTTGAAAGGTTAAAGGAAGCCATAGGGAAAACCGACCTTGACGCCGTGTTGGCTCTGAGTCCTGAGAACTTTTACTACGCCAGCGGGGCTCCCAGCTACATTCTCTACACGGGGAGAGTCGCGGGACTGGCGATCGTAGTGATTCCAACAGAGGAGAGCCTTGACCCGATTATGATAGTCAACGATTCCGAGGAGGAAGAGATAAGGCGTCAAACATTCATACGGGACATCCGAACCTACCCCCATGTGGGTTGACATAGACACGGGTGAGGAGGCCACGGAAGAAGCCGAACAGGAACACAAGGCGGAGTCAATAAACCCCATGGACATAGTGAACCTGCTTGAGGGAGCCCTGAAAGACCTGAACCTGACGGAAGGCACCATACGGGTTGAAACGCTCTTCGTTCAGAGCCTCATAATGGACCTAATCAAGGGAAAGTTCCCAAAGATGAGGTTTGCCGATTGCGCGTCGGTTTTCTACGAGACAAGAAGCGTTAAAACCGATAAAGAGGTTGAGCACCCACGCAACGCGGCGGAGATCGCCGAGAAGGGCATACTCAAGGCTGTTGAAGAACCCGTCCAGGGCTCCACAGAGGAGGACATCGTTAAGCGCTACCAGCTCGAGGTGATCAGAGACCCGAGAAGCACGGGGTACCGGCACGCCATAATCAACATCGGCGAGTACTTCTCTCCCACATACTTCCCCCGCAAAAACCCAGCCAAGGCAGGAGACCTGATCAAATTTGATGTGGGTGCGGACTGCGGAAGGTACGGCTCAGACATCTGAAGAACCTCTGTAGTAAAGGAGGCTACGTCTAAATAGGTAAGGATTCACAGAGCTCTGCTGAAGGCTCACAACGCCGCTTTGGAAAAGGTGAAGCCCGGAGTGAAAATGTCCGATGTTTTCAAAACCGGGCAGAGGGTCGCAAGGCAGGAGGGACTGACGAGCTACACCAGAGGGCACATCGGGCACAGCATAGGATTAGACCTGAAAATCGAGAAGCCGCCGTTCATCTCACCCACCGAGGAGAGAGAGCTAGAACCGGGAATGGTTCTGTGCCTAGAACTCCCGTACTACGGCCACGGGGTGGGCGCCATCCAAATAGAGGACATGATCCACATTACCAGCGACGGATGCAAGGTTTTCACCAATAGCACAAAGGAACTCGTGGAACTGTAACCGCAGAATTAAAAACCACCGAAAAACAGCTTGGAAACTGGTCAACACTGTTAAGACCTGAAATCAACACAATATTCCGGCAACCCAAAAGGAGGAGAAGAAACTTTCCCTTCTTTTGTTGCGCGTGGTTCGAGAAGCGAAACTTTTCTACCCTTGGATGCGTGTCACGGGGTTTGAATTAGAAGCTGATTCCTGATGGTCGGGAAAGTTTTAAATCGTTTGATAAGCATAGTAATCTCCATGAGTCGCAAGCCCATTGGATTTAGCAGGGAGAGAGCTTCCCGCATGCTGGTGGGCAACGAGGACACGTATCTGTTGACCGGGTCTGGCTGCGAGAGGATTTCCAGGCTGGACATGAAAATATTCAGTCCAGTAATGTTCAAACGCTCCAAACCGTCCGCGAGAGACCTTCACAGGTAAACCTGCTCTAGCACAGGGTTAACGGACTAAACCACGGGATTTCTTAGAACCCCTATTTTTTCAATGTAAGCTTCCATGACGTCGCCCACTCTTAGAAGTCGAGGGTCGGGCTTGTGGTACACACCCACTCCTGAGGGTGTTCCCGTTGCGATGATGTCGCCGGGCTCGAGCGTCATCACGTCCGAGATGAAGGACACTATGTATGGGATTTTAAAGATCATATTTTTTGTGGAGCTGTCCTGCACGACCTCGCCGTTAAGCCTCATCTGCATCTTCAGGTTCTGAGGATCGGGTATCTGTTCCCTGAGCGCTAGGCAGGGACCCGTCGGGGCGAAGGTGTCAAAGCTTTTACCTCTGAACCACTGGCCATCACCGAACTGAATGTCC
>JAUQYY010000397.1 GCA_030587505.1 Candidatus Sigynarchaeota archaeon | reverse complement strand
ATAGTTGACCACTGGGCGAAGAGATACGGTGAACTCGGGAGTCGAGAATACGTCAAGTACGTCTTCATCTTCGAAAACAAGGGCAGAATCATTGGCGTGACGCTTGACCACCCCCACGGGCAAATCTACGCCTTCCCCTTCATACCTCCCAGAATTCAGCGAGAGCTGGAGTCAAGCAGAGATTTCCATGCAGAGAAAGGGAAGTGTCTGTTCTGTGAGATAACCGAGCGGGAGAAAAGAGACGGGGTCCGAGTTGTTGTGGAGAACGATGATTACCTCGTTTTCCTGCCGTTCTACGCGAGGTGGCCCTTCGGTGTACACATCCACCCGAAGAGACACGTTCAGAGCCTCCCCCAGCTCACCATTGGGGAGAGGGACGGTCTGGCTCAGATTCTGAAAGAGGTCCTTATGACCTTCGATAAGCTTTTCGACACGAGTTTCCCCTACATCATAGCTCTCCATCAGCAGCCCACAGACGGGGCGGATTACGAATACTACCACTTCCACATCGAGTTCTCGTCGCCGGTGAGGGAGAAGGACAAGCTGAAGTTCTTCGCAGGGGTTGAGGAATTTATGGGAACGGTGACCTACGATTACCGCCCCGAGGATAAGGCTGAGGAACTGAGAAGAGCACACGCAAAAATCAAGTACTGAACCCGAACAATTACCTGAAATAAAGATTTATAACCCATTTAGCACCCATCTATTTGTATGATTGACACGGATCTAAAAGACTACATGCACAGGTTCATCGAGGATGTGTGTGACAAAATAGGGCCGCGAGAATCCGGCTCAAAGGAAGAGGAACTCGCGGGAAACATGATCGAGGAGGAGTTGAAAAAATTCTGCGATGAAACACACCAAGAGGAGTATGTTAGTAGCCCCACAGCCTTTCTGGGTTTCATAAGGTACGGGGCGATTATGATAATCAGCGGAATCATCCTCTACTGGCTTTCGCTCTCCGTCGATCTCGGATGGCTCCTCATCGATGCCAATCTCGGTTTGGTTTTCTCGGCGCTGGCGAGTGTCCTCGCCGTTTTCGCGGTTAGCTACTTCATCCTTGAGGTTATGCGCTACAGGGAGCTGCTGGACTTCATGTTTCCCAAGAAGAGGTCCAGGAACGTAATCGGAACAATAAACCCCACAGGGAAAGTTAAACACACTGTCATTTTCGCGGGTCATCATGACTCAGCCTACGAGTTCAACGTGTTCTACTACCTGAAGAACATAGGCGGCTACACGATTTTCATAGGCTACGCTGGCTCCATAATCTTCAGTATAGTAAGCGTTCTGAAAACGCTATTCTACTTCCTACCACTCAGCCTCACGCAGGTCTTCTTCTGGTTCGGAGTCTTCTTCCTCTTCATAGCTCCGATCGCCGCCATATACGTTTTCTTCCACAGCTACAAGCCGGTACCCGGAGCGTTTGACAACCTATCCGCGGTGTCCGTCGTGCTTGGTATAGGCAAATACCTGTCTGAAAACAGGGGCACGGAAATATACCCGAAACACACCCGTATTCACCTGATTTCCTTCGCCGGCGAGGAAGCCGGACTAAGAGGGTCGAAACGCTACGTTAAAGCCCACTACGACGAACTGAAAGAAAACAAAACGGTCCTAATCAACATGGACGGCATAGCGAAAAAGGACAGCGTGGTAATTCTAGAGAAAGAAACACTAATCGGAGCAAAACACGACCCAGATCTCTGCGCCACGCTCCTCAGAATAGCACAGGAGCAGGGCATAAAGGCTCGCTTGGGAACTCTACCCTTCGGAGCCACGGACGCAGCCGCCTTCAGCCGCAAAAAACTGCCAGCAACATCAATAGGATCCTTCGAACTAAAGAAACTTCCCGAATTCTACCACACAAGACTCGACACACCGGACGTGGTGGACAAGGAGGCGCTGGGACAGGTACTGCAAATCTGTCTAGGATACATAAAATACATCGATGACCTGTAAGCAAACCGACACCCCACGAAATAGGCAGCCACGTTTCCCAAACACTTGGCCCTACATGACTCAGACAGCTAGACTCAGAACACTTCTTCGAGTTTCCTAACACGCAAAAACCGGAAATTGAGTGGTTCAGACCGAAAGAATGGAACGGGATGAAAGAATGGTTGAAGGAAAGGGTGAAAAGGGCATCTGATGGGGCGCCCTCCTTCCCACAGTACAAGGTTGAGGAGGTGGCCCCCCAGGTTTACTGCATAACCTCTTTCGGAAACGTGGGTTTCGTCACCACGGGTGAGGGAGTGGTTGTCGTTGACACGGCGGTCCACCAGCTAGGAGAAATAATTCTGAGGGATATTAGAAAAATCACCGACGAGCCTATTCACTCGGTGATCTACACCCATGGACACTACGACCATGCTTTCGGAGTTTCAGCCCTGTTGAGGGACGCCGAGGAGCGAGGAGACCCCAAACCCAGAATCATAGCCCACGAGAACGTGGTTCGACGCTTCAACCGCTACAGGGAGTTACAGGGTCAACAGGAGTTCATTAACCGCATCCAGTTCAGCGTCCCAGAAGGAATGACAGCGGTCCCAAGGGAATACCATTACCCCGACGTAACCTACCACGACCGCTTTAGTTTCCGCCTCGGAGACTTCACCTTCGAACTCAGATTCGGAATGGGGGAAACGGACGACGCCACCTGGGTCTGGATTCCGGAGAGGGTGATGTAGAATTGTTTGGTCTCGCCTGGAAAAGGGGAGTTTATATGGCTTCTTTCGCAATTTGGAGCCTTACGCTGGAAGCGAGACCCGAGCATTCTACATCACCTCCGGAGAGAAAAATTGTCTTCTCCGGGGACTTCATAATATGGTCCTGCCCGAATATTGGAAACCCCTTTAAGGTTCAGCGCTACGAGACCGAATGGGCTGGCGCACTCGAACAGATGGCGGCTCTCCACCCAGACATTCTAGTCCCAGGCCACGGACCGGTGATTTGGGGAGAGAAGATTCAGAAGGTCTGCCTCAACACAGCCCGGGCACTACGCTACCTCCACGAAGAGGTTGTGAAAAGGCTGAATCAGGGCGCTTGGATTGAACAGATCCTGGATGAGGTTAAGCTTCCCGAAGACTTGGCTAGGAAAGCCTACCTGGCTCCCATCTATGGATGTCCCGCCTTCATTATTCACGGAATACACAGACGCTACGCCGGCTGGTACGACGGGAACCCTTCCCACCTCTTTCCATCCAAAACATCAGAAATCGCCAGGGAGGTTGTAAGCCTAGCTGGCGGTCCCGAGGCGCTGCTCAGCAGAGCTAAGGCCCTGAAGGAGGCCGGGGAGATACAGTTGGCTCTGCATCTAGTGGACTTCGTCCTAGACAATCCTGAAACCTCCGATCTTAGTGAGGCCCACTCTCTCAAAGCAGATCTACTGGAGATCAGAGCTAGTGTGGAGCCGAGCTTCATTGCTCGCAACATCTTCACCCACGCGCACGTCTGGAGCGGCAAGCAACTCGCGAAGCAAGTAGCGCCTCAAGCTGGTCTTTTAGTTTGGGTTAAGCATAAGGGTGAAAAAATGGCTTACACCGTTTCCGTTTACGATTCTAAAAGGCTCATTGTTAAACATAGGAAGAGATCTTATATGATAATAAAATATAAATAATAATAAAAAAATATCAATAGTTTCAAAAAGGAAAAGTAAAATTTTAGACTTGAGGAGGATGAATCTAGTGTCTACAGATGATGTGGCTAAAATGATGAAGGATTACAGGGAAAAAGCTTTGGCTTCGAGAACGAGATTTCAGAGATTCGTAGACACCTTTTCTCTGGTTCCGATAACTGTATACTTTGTCGCAATGGTAATCCTTGTAACATCAACCGCAGCCGGACTTACCTCCCTAGAGCGTTTGTTGAGACCCTTTCTGTGGCTGGGCAGTCCCCCCTTTTGGGCTGATTTTGAGAGGAGCATCATTATACACCTGTGGTTCGTTGCTCCCATACCAACCATGTGGAGCCAAGCTCCCTGGATCGCGGCGGCCATCAGCGTCTCGGTGGGCTTCGCCCTCTTCATTGTATACTTCTTTCTAGGCGCATCGCGTACAATGAAACCTACTACCTGGATCTGGGTTTCCTGGCCTTTCCTGCTGGGTTTAACGCTCATGTTCGCGTCTTCAAACCTTTTCGCGACTCTCTACTACTTCCCCGGCACCGTGATATTCAGCCTATTGGCGATACCTGCATTAATCACAACGGCTGCCAAGAGGCCCTTCAGTTTGCAGCATGTTGAGAGACTCTTCCCCCCGGTGATCAAGGAGCTGGATGTGTACAAAAACATTCATTACGCGATCTCCCTTCTCTGGGGATTAATATTCGTCGTCAACGCGATACTGGGCTACATCACGTTTTACATACCCACAACATCGCCCCTGTGGGCCGGTTTGTTCTTCCTGCCGATGTTCTTCACGATCTACGGCTGGGCGTTCATGACCCACTTTCCGGGCTGGTACACGCGGAGAGCATTGAAGACGCCTACGCAGAAGCCATCAACTCCCCTACCCCGCTCAGTCAGAATAGTCGGCGCAGCCCTGATACTGTTTGCGGTGCTGGCTCTTTTCCTAGGCTTTGGGCAAGCGTCATCTGTAATTGGAATCCTTGAAATAGTTGTCGCCGTAACCCTGATGGTCTCTGGTGTTGGAATAATTCTCGTTAAGAAGTGGGGCTGGTACCTAACGGTGGGTGGACTACTATCCTACATTGCTTTTCTATGGTTGGGTTGGCTGTTTCCGCATGTCACAGCTACAGATTGGATATCCTCAATCGCAGACTTCCTCATCAATCTCTCCTTCGCCCCGCCCTCTGAGCACTTCCTGTTCTTAGCAATAGTCCTCTCAAGCATCTCCTCGGTGTTCCTATGCTACCTGTATCCCAAACGAGGCTACTATAACTTTAACACCGGCGAGAAACACAACCACGCTTAAAAACTTCAATCCTCACATGCTTCTGGAGGATGTATCTTTGTCCAGTGATGTAGACGAAATGATGAAAAACTATAGAGAGAAGGCTCTAGCTCAGAGAACGATGTTTCAGAGGTTCGTAGATGTGTTCACAATGGTGCCGATGCCCACCTACTTCATCCTCATGTTTATAGGCTCCTTCTTAACCAGGGCTAAACTCAACTCCCTTGATCTAGCTCTAAGATGCTTCACACTCTTCAGCGGCTCAGATCTCCTGTCTGGTTTTCAGCAAGGCGTTCTGATACACCTATGGTTCATACCCCCTATGCCCGCGATGTGGAATCCTTCCCTTGCTACCCCTGGAGCTGTCAGCGTTGTGGTGGGCTTCGCACTCTTTGCCGTGTATTTCGTCTCCAGGCGCGTAGCGTACGGGGAGACCTACTACTTGGATCTGGGTTTCCAGGCCTTCTTCCTGCTGGGTTTAACCCTCATGTTCGTATCCCCGAGCCTGTTCGCCACACTCTACTACTATTACCCGGCCAGCCTTGTGTTCACTCTGTTGGCGGTTCCCGCGCTGGTCACGACGGTTGCTAGGCGGCCATTCACCCTCCAGCACGTTGAGAGGATTTACCCTCCCTCCATCAGAGCGCTGGACATCTACAAAAGAATCCATTATTTCATAGCCGCTTTCTTCTGCTTGGTCTTCGTTATCAGCGCTGCGGTGTTCTATTTCCGTTTTCTGGTTTCCACATCCTCACCAGTGTTTACCATCCTGTTCTTCATGCCCTTCTACTTCTCATCTTCGCATGGGCGTTTATGACGCACTTCCCGGGATGGTACCGTCGGAGAGTGCTGAAAACACCGCTAAAGAGGGAGTCGGCTCCTCCACCAATCTTAAGGGTGACTGGCGCATTGCTGATAATACACGGAGAGTCAACACTCATCGTTGGCCTGATTCTCTCCGCATCTGTAGCGTTCGCAGCCCTGGCGTATGTTGTTGCGGTGATTCTCATGGTCTCTGGTGTTGGAATAATCCTCGTAAGGAGGTGGGGCTGGCGCCTCGCAGTCGCTGGTCTCCTCTCTCACATTGCTCTGTTCTGGCTGGCTTGGATTATAGTTCCCTATGGTTTATCGGATTGGTTGGCTTCGCTTGGCAACTTTCTCGTCACACTCAGCTTCTATCCTCCGTCCGACAACATCTTGTTCCTAGCTCTACTCTTCTCAATGGGCTCCTCGGTTTTCCTATGTTATCTGTTCCCGAAAAGAAACTACTACCTCGCCGGGTGAACACGTTTCTATAGTATTTCGAAAAGTTTTTGAATCATTTTTTCGTAGTGATAATTATGACGCGGAAGGGTCTCGTGTTGCGTAGGGTGCCGTTGTCGCTGCT
>JAUQYY010000394.1 GCA_030587505.1 Candidatus Sigynarchaeota archaeon | reverse complement strand
TCTGTTAGTCTCTTCTCAGCTTCTTCCTGTGTTCTCGGTGGGGGAACGATGTTCGGGTCTCCGGGTCTCCAGTTTGCGGGTGTGGCTACACCCTTCTCGTCAACGGTTTGGAGGGAGTCCAGCAGCCTTAGTATCTCGTCCATGTTTCTTCCGGACGTTAGCGGGTAGTATATCATAGCCCTTAGGATACCCTCGGGGTCAATGTAGAAGACTGTTCTCACCGCTGAGGTTTCGCTGGAGGCCTTGTGGATCATGCCGAAGAGCTTCGCCACCTTCATGTCCAGGTCAGCTATCACCGGGAATGGTATTTTTACGCTCAGTTTTTCTTCGATGTTTCCGTATGAGGGGCTGATTTCACGCTTTTTGTTTCTTCTCAGACTCCTCGATGAAGTAGAGTATCACGTCTATGAAGAAGTCCTTTCTCTCCAACAGTGCGGCGTGTCCGCTGAAGGGAATGATTGCTATCTGCGAGTTTGGTATCTGCCTGTGCATGAATTCTGCTTCCTCGACGGGAACCACCTCGTCCTCTCTCCCGTGGATGATCAGGGTTGGCACCTTTATCTTCTTGATGTCGTTTTCTATGGCTAGGGGGCTTTTGAGGTATCCCTGCTGAATCCTCGCTATGGTTGACGCGTCACGGGTCTTCATAGACTCCGCAAAAAGGTTTACCATGTCCTTGTGTCTGCGAGCGAACATGGGGTGGAAGATGTCCCTTATTTCCGCCTTGATGTACGCCTCTAGGCCCTTTTCGGCGAATATCTTCGCCCACCTGGCGCCTACCTCGATGGACTTGGTGGGCATCCTCGCAGCGGTGTCTATTAATATTAGCCCCCGGACCTTTTTAGGGTGGTTCAGGGCCATTTTCAAGGCTACGAATCCCCCCATACTCAGCCCACAGATGTATGCCTTGTCTACTCCGAGAGCGTCGAGGAGGGCTGCCACATCGTCGGCGAACATGTCCTGAGTGTAGGGTTGGTCTGGTTTCTCGGATTTTCCGTGTCCCTTCAGGTCAACGGCTATGCACCTAACCTCCTTTGAAAGCTCGGGAGTTAGCAGTGACCACTCGCTCGAGTCCCCTCCCATCCCATGGATCAAAACCAGAGGCGGGCCTTCTCCGATGTCCTCGTAATACATTTCAAAATCGTTAACTTTGGCTTTCAAAACTACCACCTTCCTCTCGACCCAGCGATTAGGGTGTTGCTTTTCGGGTTGATTTACTTTTTGTATTTTTTGATTAATTGATTATTAAAACATTTCTCCCAGAATTGGTCAGCAAATAACAAAATGACTGCTTCTTATCGCTGCAGGTTTGGAAAATCGCAGCCCCTAGTTTTTGAGTGGATTCCACTTAGTGCTGTTTATTGTCCTGGGTATCACCTGGGAATGTGCGTGGTTTGATGTATTTTGGAGGCACCTCTTTAGCTAGGTAGACGCTGTCTGTCGCTTTGTAGAACTTTACACCGTTCTTTCGAGCTGCCTTAGCATTTATCTCCAAAATGACCGGGTTTCTAGTTCTTCTTAATCCTACTTCTTTCGCTATTTGAATGGTGGGCGATAAGTGCACCCATTTTCTTTTCATTGGTTTAAGGCCGTCTTTCAAAATTTTTGAAGCGGAATAGGGTGTTGTTCCATGATACAACACTTTAACCTTTGTGTCCTCATCGAAGTCAAGCTTCACGGGAATAGTGTGACCGTACAATGCTCTAATTCTGTTTCCAATAATCTCGAACCTTCTCCTTTCACTTTCCTCAACAATTTCAAAAAGTAAATTCTCGTCTATTTCAAAGCGTTCTCTAAGCTTTTTCAAAAGTTCGTCTAGAACCACGAATCCATGTTCATCCATTTTTAAGGTTCCAGGATTATGCCTTAGAAGGTAACTCATGTACCTACTGACTTTGACCTTCATATCCAACCTCAATCTTTCTATATTTTGTTAACATTAGTAAACCAACTACCCCACTAGCAAAGTAGGCAATATTAAAGCTGATGTTGCTAACAAGACTGGCAAAATTATCGAGAAAGGGAAAAATCTTTGGTTGTATACCTATTATTGCAAACTTTATATTAAATTTAACCCTTATTTTATTAAGTAAAATTCCGTATTGGTTTTTCCAACAAAGGAAGAAATAATTAAATTAGGTAACCAGAATATTATTGAGTTTACCGGAAACTAGAGTTGATGGGGAAACATCAAGTTATTTGCAGAGTTCAATTAGATATAATTTTCTAGAAAACAAGGATTATTATTCAAAAATATCAAGAGTGATAAGAATGGCTGATTTTTTAGAAATGGAAGACGGAGTAAAAATAAGGTATGAAATTAATGGGAGTGGAAAGCCTCTAATCCTGATACACGGCTGGACTGGCGGAAGGGGAAACTGGATACGTCAGGTTCCCGAACTCTCCAAAAAGTTTATGGTGGTTACCTACGATCACAGGGGTCACGGGGAGTCCGACAAGCCCGAGAAACACCTCAACCTGAACTGGCTCGCCAGGGATCTCAGAACGATTATAAGAAAACTGAACCTTGAAAAGCCGGTGGCGGTGGGCCACTCCATGGGAGCCACCGTGCTTTTCGAATACGTGAGAACGTACGGTGACGGCGACTTCAGCGGCCTCTGCTTCATCGATATGACCCCCAAGTTTCTCTGCGGCGGGGGCTGGAATCTGGGAGTGGGGGGCGGTTTAACCTGTGAACTGAGCTT
>JAUQYY010000390.1 GCA_030587505.1 Candidatus Sigynarchaeota archaeon | reverse complement strand
TCAAAACTGGGTGGTGTTCTCCATAACCTTCGTTTTCAACTTTGGATATTGATTAGACGTTTTCCTCAGCGGCTCATCCCTCTGTCTCGCCCCCTTTTTCAGATTCTGTTCCTTTCGTTTTGCTTCAGAGGAAGCGGTGTTTTTCATTTCCCATTTGTGGGTTCGATTGTGCTGTTCCTTTTTCTTGGTGGATGTGTCTGTGGTTTGGGATATGGGTGTTTTCCTTCGTGGTGGAGCGGGGGGGGGCTTTTCGGTTTGGTTATGATTACCTGTGAATTCTTTTGTTACGCGTAAAATATTTAAACTGGGAATTGGTAGTTAGGTTGTTCTCGATAATTGAACAATCATGAAATAATTTTCATATCCAAAAGGGGGTATCCAGCATGGAAGAAGACCCAGAACTGAGAAAAATCCGTGAGAAGAAACTAAGAGAGCTTATGGAGCAACAGTCCAGACCTCAAATCCCCACGGGAGTAATACACTTGAACTCGACAAAATTTGCGGAGACGGTAAAAAACTCAAGGGTTCCAGTAATTGTGGACTTTTCGGCGCAGTGGTGTGCCCCCTGCCGCATGATGGAGCCCATTTTTGAGCGATTAGCCGGTGACTTCGCTGGTAAGGTGATCTTCGGCAGGGTTGATATAGACGAGGAACCGGGCGTTGCGCGAGCCTTCGGTATCACTGCTGTTCCAACGTTTATTATCTTTAAACAGGGGAAGCCGGTAGAACGCATTTTGGGCGCTGTGGGTTATGATCAGCTTTACAGACTGTTAGACAGGATAAAAGCTTCATAAAACACTCTTAAACAAACTCTCCCTTTTTCTAGTTCCCGGAGAGAAAAGCACTACCAACGCTGCACCGTGTTACACTACCAAAAGAGCTGTTTAACCGCGGTGGCCTAGTGTGAGTGTTGGGGTAGATGGTTCCGCGTTCCATCACTCGAAACAGTATGGATAAAATTAAAAGTTCTGCTTGCCTTTACAAGTTAGAAAAAGCGTCAACTTTGCGGGTGTTGTTTGATTGATGCGCAGCGGCAGGGATAGTTTACTGGCTGGAAAGAAAGCTTTTGTTTTCGATTGGGACGGTACCCTTGTCTACTTTAAGATTGACATCATTTCTGCGAGGCGTGACGTGATAGATATTCTCAAGAAATATGGGGTTCCAGGATCGATTCTCTCGTTGGATCAGCCGATACTTGAGATGCTTGAGAAGGCTTTTCCCTATATTCAGGCTCAGGAGGATTCCAGCCTGAAAATCGCCCGCATGATAAAGGAGGTTGACGAAACCGTCGAAGCGTATGAGCTAGAGGCAGCTAGTAAAACCTCGCTTATTCCAGGGGTGGCTGAGGTTCTCCACAAACTCAAAGATACAGGGTTCAAACTGGGTGTCTTTACCCTGAACAAGAACTCTGTTGTTACGTCTCTCCTCAGTCGGCTGGGCATCAGCTCCATTTTTGATGCTGTCGTTGCTAGGGACGATGTGGAGAGGCCTAAACCCAACCCGCTCCACCTGCGCAAGACTCTGTCCCTTCTCGGAGTTAGCGCCGAGGAGGCCATTGTGGTTGGGGACCACCCAAATGACATTATCTCTGCGCGGAGCGTGGGCGCAAAATCCATAGGGGTTCTGTCTTCAGGGTATTCTGCCGAGGAGCTGAAATCGGCTGGAGCCGACATTATTTTCAAAGATGTTTCCGAAATAGTGGTTGAGCTGTTAACAGAATAATCGTTAACTTCTTTTCTGCTTTGTTTCGCTTCAGATTCCAAGCATCATCAGCATGGTTGTCACCATTATCCACACCAGGTAGACCAGTCCTTCGCCCGCGCTGACGCCACTGAGGGCCTGTTGATATCTTGAGTCTTCCTCGAGGTATTCTTCGGTGTTTTCCTTGTTTTTTCTGTACACGTAGTAGTTTAGACCCCCGCCGAGCATTATCGAGAAGCTGTATGCGGGGGGAATAAGCACGCCGACGAGGAAGGATGTTGGTGACAGGTCCAGTTTAGACAACACCAACCCTACGATTAGTCCTATAATCATAAATACTGCGGGGTAGTACTGAACGTAGGGTTGGAAGATGTACTGGTAGAGCTGCTGAAAGTGCTGGACCGCGGTTAGGCTCTGGGTTGCAAACATTGTGCTGGATGGAAAAACCAGCTCCTTGAACTGCAGTATGGACAGGAAGAAGATTCCAGTGATTGCTGCGGTTGGTGCTGGGAAGTAGGAGGTGCCGAACCCGTAGGTTTCGTACAGTAGAAAAACTATTAGGCTTCCAACTATTGCGCCGAAGAGCACTCCGTAGAGAACCGATATCAGCACTGTTCTGTCCTTGACTTTTAATTCTCGCCCCACCTTTAACCAGCCGATGACCCTGAGTGCCGACGCCTGCATAACGGTCATCAGTGTGAAGAAAACTATGAGGCTCGGAAAGTTTATGTCGAATGCCAAAATCGCGGGAACCGCCAGCAGATCGGTCAGAAATCCTGTTAAAAACCCTGTTTCGCTAAGGGTTATGGCGCTCCACCAGCTGGAAATGAGCAGCGCCGGTGCGCTCAGAAGCATAAAAAGGGGGTTGATTCGAATGTTATAGAACGGTTGAAACACATAGAAAAGCAGGAGACTGCCCACTAGGAAAACCGCGAGGACAGCCAGAACAGTCTTGTACTTGGTTACAGCTAGGCGGAGCCAATCCTTGATCAAGGGGCGGGCCTGACTTAGCTGAGCCCTAATCTGTTCAGAGAGACTCATAACGGGGGCTGATGAAAAACCCTCACCCTCTCCCAGCTGACGGGTTTCGTGGTCTCCGCTTTGAGCTTTTAACTGTGCCTGTAGATCCCCCATCTTCTTTCTGTTGTCCAACCATTCTAAGGCACCTTTGATGAAGCTCCAGGCGAGAAAGGCGACGAGCACTCCCATTGCCAGGTAAAATATCTGGGGTAGGTTTATGTGGCTGCCGTAATCCACGAACCGCCCCGGCTGTAAGAACTGGTTCTCGAAGAACACCCACACGAGTAAGGAGTACACGCCACCCAGAAATATCATAGCCGCCCTTTTCCAACCAACGAAGTATCCAATACTGGCTATGAGCGGGGAGTTCGAGACTCCCATGAATCCTGGTAGGGGACTGGGAGCCATCGCCTGCCCAATGAACTGGTAAGCGGTCTGTATCTGGCTCAAATTATTATAGAGTGGGGGGTTCCAGGTTTTGGCGAAGTCGACGAGCCTGGTCCACCAGTTGGGTAGTGTTTCCATTGGGGGTATAATTGTCAGGTCACTTCGAAGCGTGTAGCTGATGCTCAGCACTCCTCCGATGTACGCTGCGGAGATTCCCATCCATTTCAGAAGCCTATTCTTGGCGGATGCCTCCGCACCCAACCCTTCAATCGTTTTGTAGAGCGGCACCACCTGGGGCCATGGCATTTTCAAAAACTCTTCCTTGAATGGGAGTAGAAGAAATATTCCGAGGACTCCCGCGAAGATTGAGATTGTAAAAATGAGTTCGAGGGTTATTGGTGTATAGTACAGGGTTCTGCCGGCGAATATGACGAGGGCTGGCAGACCAGCAACCACCCCCGCGGACACGCAGACTGTTCCGTCCACGATTGAGCTCAGAACAACGTTTTCCTTTATGTTATACCTGCCCCGTATCGAGAGAAGGATATAGCCCAGTATGGTCATCCCGCCGATAAAAACCACACCGGTCTTAAGACTCACATAAACAGCCAGAAAAATGTACAGTACACCCACTAGACTCCCGTAGACTATGGAACGGAGAGTTATAGGCGATCCTCTCTCGGTTTCCGTTCCTTCTGCATCATTCTTCATTTTCAGAATTCTCCAGAAGGCTCTACTCCCTTTTTAGAGTAGAGTGTTGATGACTAGTATTCGCTTTTAACCAACTTAAAAACCTTACCGAACCGGTATGAGCCGTCAAACTAGAAGCATCCGTATTTAAATCTCTTTGCCTCGTCAATCATTGCCAGCACGTTTTCTATTCTAACTCCACGGTGCAGACTGTTGCTAGAGCTGAGTATGTATCCCCCTCCTAGAGCTGCCTTGGCGATGGTTTCCCTAACCACCCTTCTAACCTCCTCCGGACTTCCGAAAGAGAGAAGAGAGCCACAGTCAATATTTCCCACCAGAACCAGCTTCTCTCCATACGTCTCTTTCACTTCCCCTATGTTTACTCCCGCTGCGGGCTCCAAGGAGTGCAGACCGTCGACGCCCGCCTCTATCAATCCCGGAATGAGCGGTACAATGTAACCATCCGAATGGTGAATCACCCTTACTCCCCTCTTCTTGAAGACTTCGACCTCTCTTTTGAGAAGGGGTAAAATGAACTTCTCAAAGATTTTCGGGGAAAAGAAGGGACCCGACTTGTAGGCGTAATCATCCGCAAGAATAATAGCGTCCACACCCATGTCGATTTCAGTTTTTCCAACCTCAACCCAGTACTCCATAACCCTCTCCATATGCCTCTTAACAAAGCCAGGATTTTTGTAAAAATCAACCAGTATGGCTTGGTGCCCCCTGCCAAGCGCGGCTCTTTCGAAGGGTCCCCCCACAAATCCTATAACAGCTAGCTCGCCCGCGTTTTTCACTGTCTTCTCCACGTTGACGTACCGCTCGGAGACGTAAGGATCCGGCCAGTTCCATGAATCGAAAACCTCTTCCGTTATTACGCCCCCCGCATACCACTTCACCCCGTCCTTGGTGAATACCCGTTTTCTTCCCCACTCATCAATGTATCCTCTTCTTCCCTCCTCGTCTTTGAACCATCGCAGGGGAAAGGTTTCAGGCCAGGCGGTGATCATATCCAAGCCGATTTTCTTGTGGCACTCTATAGCCAGTTCCCAGGTGTATTCCCTAGCGTTCATAAGCTTCAACACCACTGGTTCATCTATCCCCATGTCGTACACTGGCACCCTGTCGGGAATCTCATGATTAAGCGCAGCTAGTACGCGTTCCTTCGACCTCAAAACCTTTCACCGCCTACTATACAGTTGGATAGTAATCCTAAAAAAGAGTTTCAACCACGTAAAGAAATGAAGGGATGAGTCAAATTGAGAATCGCCGCGGTTTCAGATATTCACTCCCCCAAATATCTCGAGCTGCTACACGAAGCACTATCCGCCGCAGACCTCCGAAACATTGATTTGTTCATTCTGGCGGGTGATCTCATCTATAAGGGTGAAATAGAAGAAATAGACAAGGTTGTCGAAGCCATCAGAGTCAACTGCCCCATTGTCGCCGTTTTCGGAAACGAGGAGTACGAACACCTACACAACGACCTCAGGGAAAGAACCAAGGGTAAAATTCGATTCCTAGAGGAGGAAACACTCGTTATCGAGGCTGGCGGCGAAAGCCTGGGCGTTGTGGGTTCCAAGGGCTCCCTAGACAGACCCACCTTCTGGCAGAGAAAAAACATTCCAAACATCTGGCGGATCTACAACGAAACAAGAGAAAAAGTTGCCGAACTCCTCTCAGAACTCAGAACCGACTACAAGTGCCTCTTGCTCCACTACGCACCAACCTATAAAACCCTACAGGGAGAGAAGCCTTCAAAGTACCCCGAGCTCGGAAGCAAAAAATACGAAAAACTAATACTCAAAAGCAACCCAGACCTAGTGATCCACGGCCACGCCCACAAGGGAAAAAGCTACGCAGAACTCGCAGCAACACCGATATACAATGTCGCTCTTCCGCTCACAAAAAAGATAACCATAATAGAGCTACCCCTACCAAAAAAGCCCACATCCCTCGACTTCTACATCCAGAAATAGCCAACTAGAGCAGCCTCAAACCGTGAAGCACCTTACCCAGAGGAACGCGGTTTATTAGCCCCGGGTAAAGGGTGCACCCCTCACAGAAGTCCGGGAAATCCAACTTCTTGAAGCGTTTTCTAAGCTCGTTATACTTCTCACCGTCCCAAATCTGCCTGAAACTGTGCTTCTTGATATTGCCCATAACGTCGTGGCTAAAGCAGCAGGGCAGCACATCCCCGTTAGGGTCGATGTCCGAGTAGAGCCAAGGCCAGTAACATCTCGTACTTGGTGAAGGCTTGAGCCACAGAGACAGAAAATCTTCAACGTTAATGTATATCCCGTACCTGCACGCCTTCTCGTACGCCTTCCTCAGATTCCTGAGAGTTACAGGTAAATCCTCCTCCCTGAGAATCAACTCCTCGTACTCCGGATAATACTTGTCAAAAGTAACAATGTTCGCACCCACATCATACGCCAAGTCAACCATCTCATCAACGACATCAAAGTTCAGATTAAGTATCACACAGTGGATGTGCAACAGCGGCTTCGCCACCCCGTACTCCGCCTTAACTCTCGTAAAACCCTCCATAGCCGAATAAACCTTCTCAAAGCTTCCCGGAACCCCCCTAATCTCCTCATAAACCTCAGCAACAGGGCCGTCAACCGAGAACATAACAACATCCCAGCCCATCTCAACAATCCTACGAATCATACCCTCACTAAACAACGTACCATTGGTGGTCAGAACACCCTCCATCCCAAACCTCTTAACAGCAGCCATGATGTCCAGAATATCCCTCCGAAGCAAAGGCTCTCCGCCGCCAACCACGTGCACACGCCTCGTACCCATACCAGCAAGCTCCTCAATCAAAGAAAGGTATCTCTCCGTAGAAAGCTCAGACCTATACATCCTCCTCCGATACTCGCTAGACAACTTACGCTGAAAACACATCCTACACTTAAGATTGCACTTCAAAGTAGGCTTGAGATCCACCTCCTCAGGCGCGGAGAATCCACGGCACCGCCACACCGAAGCATAAAAGTTCAAAGAATTCAGAACCCTCGAAACAATCCTAGGCAGAATTTCCAAAGCCTCCACGTACTTTTAAATTAAACAAAATCCAGCACAACCACAAACCACGAGCAAACTACACAACACACCAAAAACACAATCAAATAAAAACATTTCGCGGAAAAACAAACCGCTAAAAAGCGAAACGAAGCAGGGCAAAACGAACTAACCAGTCAACCCTTTAACAGGCGGCTTCGCTCAGCAAAGAGAAGACAATCCACCAACCACCAGCAAGTTAAGATTCCGCCTCGCCGGCCTCTTCCTCGGCTTCCTCCCCCTCTTCTTCGGTTATCTCGCCCTCTTCGCCTTTCTCAGCTTTCGTCTTCGCCACTGGTTCATACTCCACATAGCCCTCAAATTCCTCCTCTTCAGGAGTCACGTACTCCACTTGGCTGCGCTTCACAATGCCTACGATGTACCCGGCGATCCTGTTGCGAACCCTCTTGGACTCCACGTTTGTGTATCTCTCCACGAGCTTCTTATTCTCATCGAAGTCAGCAGTAAAAACGTTTGGATACCGTTCAACCAGCTTCTTCGCAATCCTCTTGATGTAGTACGGTCTAATCTTACCCAGAGCTTACACCTCCAACAACGATACCACGGCAATCAGGAATAAACACTCTTATTCACGAAAAACCCTTTCGAATCCAACGCTTAAAAGCATTACTGAATCCAAAAAATCACATTAAAAACTCAACAATCCCAGCTAAAATCTACTCACACAAACAAAAGAACATGAACAAACACAATCACAAAGACATCCAAAAACCAGAGAACAAAAATGCAGAAAGAATTGAAAAAGAAAGTGAATCGAAAAATAGACGGTTTACTCTAAGCGAATTTTGTCAATCAGCGTCTGAGTCTGGGTCTTCTGGTCGTATAGTCCCATCCTGTTCGGAGAAATACCAATACCCAAACCGATCAACTGGGTAATAAGAACCACCGGAAGGTTATAATGCCCGTTACCAATCTTAGCGTTTAGCTCCTGCTGTCCCTGATCAAACTGGAAGTGACAGAACGCACAGGGTGTACACACACAATCCGCACCCACAGCCAGCATGTTATCGATCTTCTCCTTAGTAAAGTCCAGAGCAATATCCGGCTTCGCAGCTCTCACGCCGCCGCCAGCACCGCAACACATCAACTTCTCCTTGTACTCCACGGGCTCCGCATCTACAGCGCCAATCAGCTCTTCCATAATTACGGGGGTTTCAGAACTCCCTTGGTGTCTAATATCACTGGGTTTCAAAAAGTGACAACCGTAATGCACACCAACCTTGATTCCTGTCAGAGGCTGAATCGTGGCGTCACTAATCCTCTCAAGGCCAACTTCATACCTCAAAATCTCAACCACATGGACAACATTAACCGTACCCTTATACTCCCTGTTAATCTTAGCAAGCACCTCGTTGACTCGGTCCCTCAACTCTTTGTTTTCTTTGAGTAAATGATTTGCCTCCTGAAGCGTGGCGTAGCACCCGTTACAGGTAACTGTAATGTCCGCATTCAACTCTTCAGCAATGGTTAGATTCCTCGCGGCGATAACCGCCCAGTTGAACAGATCGAACGACCCAAAAACACCTGGCGCGGGGCAGCAAGAGGCCCCATTCATTTCCAAAACTTCAATATCAAAAGCGTTCAAAACATCCTTGGTAGCCGCCTCGATACCCGGATACCTGTTCGGAGTCAAACATCCCAAGAAGTAAGCATACCTACTTCTTCTCACTCTTTTCAGCCTCCTCAACAACCTTCTTAAACCCTGTTTCTTCCACAATCTTCTGAACCTCTTTCAGAGCCTCCGGAAAACTGTGAACGGTCGCTGGAAGCTCCTTCAACCCGATCTTCTTCCTAACGCCTCTAATCTCATCGTTAATAGGAACCGCATGACCAAACTTGAACAAATAACCACAAACAGCCAAGTGCCTAGCTTGGGCGATACCATTCCTAAAAGCAATATTGCGGACAATCCTAACAACGTCAGTAGTGCTAATTTTCCGCGGGCAACGCTCCTGACACGTGTAACACGTCGTGCAATCCCAAAGGTCATCATCTCTTAACGCGTCGTCCTTCAAACCTAGCTGAGCTTTTCTGAAGATGCTCTTAACACGCCAAGCGGTTCGCCGCCCCGATGGGCATGAACCGACGCAGGTTCCGCACTGGATGCAGGCTTTGAGTCTTTCCATCTCCTCTCTTCCGAAGAATTTTGAGCCGTATTCGATTATTTCTTCGATGAATTCGGGGTTTGCTTCTCTCACTATTTTTTGCGCCTCGACCATGTTTGGCTCCCTTCTTTTTTCAGTTTTTATTTTTTGTGAGTTGTGAGCGTGTTTTGGTGTTTTTTGCCGTCAAACGGTATTCTTTTTGGTTTATAAATTATTTGATTTGTTTGTTGGTTTTTGATGTTTTTTTGTTTTTCTGGTTTTTATGGGTGTGCTTTTGTTTGTTTGCTCTATTTTTTAGGAGTTTGTTTTTGCGGTTTTTGCAGGGTTTGATTTTTTGCTTTTTTGGTTGTGTTTTCTTTTAGGGGGTTTTTGGTGGGGGTGTTCTTTCTCTTTTTTGTTGGAAATTTTACAGTTTAGATGTTTTTGTGTTTTTTGTGTGGGATTTTGCCTTTC
>JAUQYY010000381.1 GCA_030587505.1 Candidatus Sigynarchaeota archaeon | reverse complement strand
TCTGTTCTTCGAGTTTCCTGAGTTTTTGGCTCTTTTTGTAGTATTTGGCCATGTTT
This sequence comes from Candidatus Sigynarchaeota archaeon, assembly GCA_030587505.1. GTDB lineage: Archaea > Asgardarchaeota > Lokiarchaeia > Sigyniarchaeales > Sigyniarchaeaceae > Sigyniarchaeum > Sigyniarchaeum tengchongense. The sequence goes on along the minus strand of JAUQYY010000381.1, from coordinate 4,030 downwards.
GCGAGTGCTTTTGCGGCTCTGTCCACGCTGGGGAAGACTGGCAGCTTGGCTTCCAGGAACATGTCTCTTGCTATTCTCACGGCTTCGTGGTAACCAATCGGTGGTATTGCGATTAGGACCGGTTTCCCGTATTCTTCGAGTACCTCCTTGCAGCTGTCTGAAATCGTTTTGTAGATCATCGCTGCAAGTTCGGGTGTGTCGACGAACTTTGCGAGGAAGGACGGATAGTGGACCTGCACCTCGAATATAATAGAGTCGATGTAGGGTTCGGCTCCGAGTGTTTCCACCGTTGTTGACACAGCTTCTGGGTTTAGGTAGGCGCCTGCTAGGTCAACGGGGTTCTTCACGCTTGTCCCGGCGCCCGAAATAACAGATCCGAGCTTTTTCCTCGTCTCTTCGGAGAGTTGCGGCACCTCTAGCCCCGTTTTTGTGCAAGCGTCGGAGTTTGTGACGCCTGAGCCTCCGCTGATGCTTATGAGTCCCACTCTGTTCTCGTACACTGGGGGGCAGTAGGTGAAGGCTAGGGTGGTGTCTAGTATCTCGTCGAAGCTCTCCACCTGGACAGCGTTGGTTTGCGTGAAAACCGCGTCCAGAATTTTGGGTGAGCCTGCGATTGCGCCAGTGTGCGAGGCTGCGGCACGGCTTCCCGCTTCGGTTTTTCCACCCTTCCAGACTATTACGGGCTTTCTGAGCGCGGCTTCCCTAATCGCCCTCATGAACCTGGGGCCGTCCTTTACGCCCTCGATGTAGACCGCGATTATCTTTGTTTTCTCGTCTCTGGTCAGGAACTCTATTAGCTCAGAGGCCGTGACGTCCGCGGCGTTTCCAAAGCTGAAGACCTTGCTGAAGAAGATTCCCGCATCGTTCCCGGCTAGGGAGAACCCTATGGCGTGGCCTCCGCTTTGACTCACGAAGCCCACGGGGCCCCGCTTTCGCCTTAGGTCTGTTCGGAACGAGAGTCCGTGTTCGGGGTAGTATATTCCCATGCAGTTTGGTCCGATGATTCTTACGCCTCTCTTCCTCGCTATCTCAACTATTTCCTTTTCGAGGCGTTTTCCCTCCTCCGTTCCGCTCTCCGAGAATCCTGATGAGAATATGACTATACACTTAACTCCTTTCTCCACTCCCTCTCTCACCACTTCGGGTACAAGCTTCGCCTTAACGGCGCAGATTATCAGGTCTATCTTGTCTGGGATTTCGGATAAACTCTTGTAGAACTTGAGACCATACGCGCTTTTCACATGGGGGTTGACCGGGTATATTGCCCCCTTGAAGCCCGCGGCTACGAGCGACCTCAAAAAGTAGAACTCGTTCCTCCTAGCGCTACCCACAATCGCGATTGTTTCGGGTTCTATTATCTCCTCTATGGAGTACATTTCACAGACACCTTAACAATAAATGGAGAAATAGTATAATAATTTTTGTTTTGCGTTTTTCTCCCCGCACGGAGGAGGGGGCTTTAAAGCTTTAATTCCGCGTGGAGCTTGGGAGGGCTGGTTCAGGGCTGCTGGAAGAAATCTCTGATTATTTTTTCAACGGTTATAAAGGGTGAGTGGGAGCTTATGGGTGTGGTTCTCTGGGCGAGCCACGATGCTAGTCTGCTCTGGTTTGTGCGGTAGGTGTATCTGCTGTCTAGGAGTATTCCTATTGCGTAGTCGCTCTTGTGTCTCCAGACTCTTCCCAGCGACTGGTTGACGGCGTTGAACGCCTGGTCAAGGTACCACTTGCTTCCCATTCCCTTCTGTTTTCTCTCATAGTACTCCCTCTGTGCTTTCACTCTGGGGTCTTTAATGTTCGGGTACGGGACTCCCACGAGTATGACTGCACGCCCCGCTTCGTCTGGGAAGTTCTGCCCCTCACTCAGTTTCCCTCTTATGACCGCGAACAGGGCTGCCCTGTCTCTTGCGGCTTCTCTTGAGTACATGTCCGCCAGGACCGGTTTGCTTCCCCTCGTCTCGAAGAAGGCTGGTGCCTGCAGATCGTCCAGCACGCCGTGTTTCTCCCACAGGTCCAGCATGGTGTTCATGAGCTCGTAGGAGGGGAAGAACACTATGGTTCCGTGGGGTATGGTGTTTATGAGTTTGACTATGGTTCTCCCGTAGTCGAGCAGGGTTTCCTTGTCCTTTCGTAATTCGAACCTCGTGGTGAGTGTTTTCTTGTTCAGTCCCCTGCTTATGCTTAGGATGAGGATGTTTTCTTCGGGTATTATGGTGGGGTAGCTCTGAAGAAAGGGGTCCTTCAGACCCAGCCTCTCGGCGGTTCCTTTGAGTGGTGAGAGCGTTCCACTCGTCAGTATGACCGTTCTGGGGTTTTCGCTCAGAATCTGGTCGAAGGCTATTCTCGGCTCCAGACAGAGCCATTCTAGCTGGGGATTGTTTTTATACCTCAGGTTCCACACTCCGACGTAGAACTCTTCGCTGGAGTTGAAGAAGTTTTCAAAGAAGTTGTACACCCAGTAGGTTCTCATCCTGTCGAGTATGATTATTCTGCCCCGTGCCGCTATCAGTTCACGCTGAATGTTCAGGATGATTGGCCAATTGTCGAGGAAGTTTTTTATTCTCTCCCTTGTGACTCCGTGTTCGTTCATCTCCGAGAGGATCAGCTCCTTGGTCAGCAGCTCCTCGTCCTTGAGGTCGGCGTGGTTGAAGAATCTAAGGAGGAAGGCTAGAAACTCTTCCACGTCTGAGGCCCAGGGTCTTTTGACTTCCTTTATCTCGTCAAGGGCTTGTTCAACGTTGAGGCGTGAGAGCTTGAAGGAAACCGTGTCCTTGAGGAAGTCCTCCATGTTGTGCGCTTCGTCCAGAACCACTATCTGGTTCTGATAGTTTGCGTCGATGAAAAGGTAGTTGTAGGCACCTATCACCACCTTGTATGTCTGGGCGAGCAGCCTCGCGAGATAGTAGGGGCACACCCTGTGTTCCAGGCCGTACTCTAGCATATTCTCCACGCTCGCCAGCGTCGGGGCGTCCTTGGGTATGATCGAGGGGATTTCTATCTCACCGATTTCGGATTTACAGTACAGGTCCATCCCGGTTGGTAGGCGTTCGTGGCTCGTTAGGCTGACCTCCGGTCTGGAGAAGGCGATCTCAACCAGGCTTCTGTCGTCCTCGAAGCTTCTAATCCTTGATAGGCAGGTTTCACTCGTGTAAATGTAATCGTTTGAGCGTCTCAGCTCCTCGTCTAGGCACAGCTGGATGCGGGACCCTCTCACCACACCTGTTATCCTGTTTCCAAGCTCGTTGATCTTCCCCAGCTCGTATGCAACCTGCCTCATCTGGGCGTGTGTTCTTGAGTAGTAGAAAATGCGGTAGGGGGTGCCGACGGTGGCGGCGAGTATCGCAATTGTTTTGCCAAACCCCGTTGGTGCCTCCAGAAACCCCACCCCTCCCTTCTCAACCAGTGATCTCACATCCCTCATGTACCTCTCCTGCTGGGGGTAGGGCCTGTAGGGAAAATAGGTTCTGATCTGCTCGCTCAAGCTTTTGGTGGTGTCTTCCTTCAAGAGTAACCCTCAAAACAAATCTCGGCAGGAACAAGATATAAGACTTACTATGACCATATAACCTATCATATCCTCTCAGATTGCTGCTCGCCGATTGGCTGTTTGAACCCTCTTTTCGCTTGGAGTTGTTTGAGTTGGAGAAGGTTTGTGTAGCTCTTGGAGGTAACGCGATTCTGAGGTACAAGGACAGGGGCACCGCTGAGGAGCAGTTCGCTAATGTTAGGAGGACTGCCGAGTACCTTGTTAGAATGATTAAGGACGGGTACAAGATCATAATAACCCACGGGAACGGTCCCCAGGTTGGCGACATCCTGATCCGTAACGAGAGATGCTCCGACATTTTACCTCCGATGCCTCTGGATGTGCTCGTGGCTGAGAGCCAGGGTATGATCGGCTACATGATTCAGCAGGCTATGCGCGACGAGCTGCGAAGGGCGGGGCTGAGTGTACCGGTGGTCACCCTAGTGACGCAGGTCGTGGTTGATAAGGACGACCCTGCCTTCAAGAACCCTGAAAAATTTGTGGGTC
>JAUQYY010000173.1 GCA_030587505.1 Candidatus Sigynarchaeota archaeon | reverse complement strand
CGCGAAGCCTGGATGATGAAGGGGATCCTAGATCGGGCAAGAGATTTTAAGAAGAAAAATGTTACCGCCTTGTTCATATGCGATCCGCGTCACACCGATGGAATATCGAAACTTTGCACCGATCTAGATGTGGATTTGGTCACTATTAAAGTGAAAAAGGAAGTAAAGAACCCGGAAGAAACCACCGAGCTATCCAATTTTCTGAAATCCAACTATGTGGAAGTAATACCCATAGTGGTGAGGAAGAAGGAGCAGAGACAACACATCTTATACTTCTTAGACACGGATCAACACGCGAGCCCCTTTGACATAAACATGGCACTGGATGCCGGATTCGACATCGTGATTCCTCTGGGTGGAGTAACGCCTGACCAAGCCCAGAAACTAGTACAGGACATCATATTCTCAAGAGGCCCTAAAGGAGCGAAATACACCGCAATATTTGTTGGTGGGAGCAACGTAAACCAGGCCCAGGAAATATTTGAGAAAGCCGTTAAATCCTTAGTACCCCCCTTCGAGGTCCCCATAATATTTGATCCCAGAGGAGCCTGCACTACTGCTTCGGCTCTGGTCGCCAAGGCAGAGGAAGCCGTGGTAACCCTGAATCTAGGCGATGTTGAAAAGATGAAAGTAGCGGTCCTAGGCGGAACAGGACCGGTGGGAAGGTACGCCTGCGTGCTAGCGGCAAAACTGGGATGCAAAGTGTACATGGTGGAAACCTGGTCTGGAGCCAGCAAAGACTATGCTAAAGCTGTGGCCGCTGATCTAAACGAAAAATTTGATGTGGAAATTGAAGGGGTGTTTGCCCCCAACAAAGAGCAATTAATGGCTGTAGTGCAAGAAGCCGATATAGTGTTCTCCGTGGCCAAAGCTGGCGTACAACTTCTATCCAAAGAAGACGTAGACAACCTAAGCCCGAAAAAATTGCTTCTGGACGTTAACGCCGTACCCCCACTGGGAGTTGAAGGACTCGATAGAAACGACGATAAGAAAGAGCTGAAAAATGAAGTCTACGGCATCGGCTCACTAGCAATTGGGAAGCTTAAAAGACAGGTTGAGGAAGCACTACTAAGAAAGGCTAAGGAGACCAAAGGAAGGGCAGTCCTCGATCACCTAGCCGCATTCGAGATTGCAAGAGAACTCTTGCTGGGGAAATTAGCCGCCCTTAAGGCTGGTTGATTTCCTTCCCTCCTATTCTCTTTTTTATTTTTTGGGTATTATTTTTGAATTTTGTTGGGCGATTTTTGTTTTGGTTTTTTGGTTATTTCCTGTTCTTATTATTGCTGACCACTTTACTGATAAGATTTTGAACGAATAGACAAACCTTACCAACCTTATTTGTTATCAGAACCATGAAAAATTCGCAAAAAAAGAATTAAATATTAAAAAAATTATAAATATCTAGCAGATAAAAATATACATTGTGCAAATCCCGTACATAAGTAGGTTGACCAACATGAAAAAAGGGGAATCCTCTCCTTTATACTAGTTCTAACACTGACGGTCTCAGCACTCGTAATGCTCTCGGCACAGAATCCTCCGCCATTATTGTTCATGCACTCTTCAGGTCATCTAAACACGTTCACAAAAACATACACTGGAAGCGGAGGTCAATTAACAGCTCTACTCTACATAACAAACAATTACAATGACGCGCCTAATGCTACAAGTACCGATGACGATATTTATATTCCATGTCCTAATGGTTGGAAAATAGTCTGGGCGAATTTAACTCTATCAAATATCAATGCGCCTAACGTCACAATCGAACCCAATGCGAGTAAAGAGAATTTTGATTTACCCCTCGGTTTTTATGCGATGTCATTTAAATTAACCTGCAACGCCTACCTAGATAATGTTAGTGTTAAGTTAACGGTGGTCAATGACGACTACGCAAATTTCTATCTTTACAAAGCAATTAATAGTAGTGGGGTTCTCAAACCGAGTGATAGTTATCAGAAAAGAGTTGGTAACGTTTTTCTTCCAAATGATACCGATTATTGGTTCGATGTTGATTTCGGACACGAGCCCTTGAACATTTCAGATACATTTGATAACACATTTTTTATTGCTATTGAAGGAACCGGAGATCTTATTGGTCGTTGGAAAGTTATAATAGATGACCCAGAACCAGGCGCCGGGTATGTATATAGAAAAGTAGATGGCGTTTGGTCGATACAAAATTATGATTGTAAACTTAGGGTGAATGTTAGTGCGGGTGAGAAGTCCCCAGCTGAGAGTGCTTCTCCTTCAGAAATAGGCTTAACCATTAACGGTTCACGGGTTTCGGATATCAGTAAGGGTAAAGGCAAGTAGATTAATGGTTCTGCGTCTTCGGTTTCGAATGGTTACATTTTTTATGATGTGAATTCTACGTGGATGTCTACTGTGAGTTTTTCTTATGTTTGGAATGTTACCTATTGTAAGGATGCTAGTGCTGAGACTAATTTCGCTGTTGGTTATAATTCTGATGCTTTTTGGAATGTTACTATCGATGCTACTGATGCTTTTCCTTCAACTGATCATGGTGTAAACCACATCAATGTTACAGGGATTCCCTCCGATTGGGGTGGTTTAACTTCTATGGCGTATAATCAGAGTGGAAATAGTTGGATTAGTCTGGATTCACATCCACCTAACGATATCAGTTTTCGTGCAAGCAATGGCACTTGGATTGTTAATTGCACGGCTCCCAACTACGTTTCTGGTATTGCGTTTCAGGTGGGCGGGGTTTCTGTTGATAACGCCACTCTAAATGATGACCTTAATATATTAGTCACCTTAGAATCCATAGTTAGTGGAAACGCTAATCTGAGTATATACGATCCGTCTGGTGTTTTGAATTATACCGAGGAAAAGGTTGTTAACGGGGGGAGCGTCTCGTTTATCTGGGATGTTAGTAACAATGCTACTGAGACTGGGACATATAATGTGACTATCCGTTTTAAGGACAGCTGGGTTGCCGGATACGGCGAAACATCCTTAGAGATTGTGCCTCTACAAAATACCTCTCTTGTTGTAATTGATTATTCCTCTTCCGTTGAATATCCTGGGCCTGTTCCCATAACTCTTTACTATAATCGCTCCGACACTGGTGAGGGGCTTTCAGGAGCGAGTATCACTGCTTATGAGGGCTCAACAGAGTTAACCATTCACAATTTTAACGATCATGGGAATGGAACTTACAGTTTCGATTTAGATTTTGGTTCGGATTTTGGTGTGCACGATGTTTACTTCAATGCTAGTGGTCTAAGATTGTACAAGTCCAATGTTTCGGCTACTATCTCAATCAACTATACAAAAGTGCTGGTTAGTATTCACTTGGATACTCCGTCAAGCGTTGTTCTTGGCACTAGCTTGGTTGCCAGAGCTCACCTGTGGTATACCACCAATAGTTCAGATGTTGTTAACGTTGAGGTTCATTTCAACTTTTCAATAAGGTTTAGTAATGGTACAAGCAGCGTTATATCGCGTTCTGGTTTTACTAATAACCAAGGTTGGGCTGAGGCATCCATTCAAGTGCCGATTGATGCTGCTGAGTTGAATGTTACCGCCTATTATACTGGCACGGGTGTGGTTTTCGGTGCGGCGAGCACTGCGAATGGAGTCAGTTTAACGGCGGGAGGGATCGTAAACCCCGCTTATTTTGGCTTGGTTTCGCTCATGTTTTTAATGATGATGCAGCAGAGTCAAAACCTTATGCTATATCTGTTACTCGGATTGGGATTTGGTTCTGTGGTCATAGCTGGGGTAACAGGTGATAGATTGCGTAAGAGACTTGCGATTCCTACTAGGGCTCTTGCAAGCCTTGAGAACATTATTGTTGACCATATTCCTACTGGTATTACTCTTTGGGCGTTTGACTTTTTCAAAATGGAGCAGGATGTGACTCTTGTCTCCGGCTTCATGTCGGCGGTTAAGTCTTTCTTGGGTGAGATGAAGAAGGGTGGTTTGAGGAAGCTTGAGACCGAGTTTGGGACTTTCATTCGGGAGGACGGCGAATTTCTCACCGCCACGTGTATCACGAGCGGGAACTCTCCGCGGGAGGAGAACTGGATTAGACAGAGGCTGCGCAGCTTCTTGTCCATCGCTGAGCAGCGTCACTGGGATGAGCTTCAGAGCTGGAGCGGTAATGTTTCAACTTTTAGAGAGTCTTTCCCCCCAGATTCTGGCTTCGGTGATTGATCTCGACAGGGCTGCGAAGCTTCAAATGGAGAAGATTTACCGGGTTCAGCGGGAGAAGGAGAGGCTTCAGGGGGAGCTTAACAGGCTGGGTTCCCAGCTTGAGAGTTTGAAGCAGCGCCTTGAGGCTGGCGAGATTAGTGAAGCGGAGTTTGAGGCTAGGCGGGCTGAGATTGAGCCGCTGTACGATAGGGTTCAGAGGGACTATATTCACGCGAGCCTGTTTCTTTCCAGGACGCCGTCCGCGGTGGTGGCAAGGCACATCACCCCCGAAGTCTCGAAGAAGGTGGAGAAGATTCAGGAAAAGTTTCTCAAGATTCGGATGGAGATAGAGGAGCTAAGGAGGAAGGAGCAGGAGGGCACGATAACCTCGGCAGATATTAAGCGCAGGGACAAGCTTCAGAAGGAGTTAATGAGCCTCATAAAGAAGCTAGATAAGTTGCGGGAAGAATGATTCCAAAACGTTACGTGCTGAT
>JAUQYY010000361.1 GCA_030587505.1 Candidatus Sigynarchaeota archaeon | reverse complement strand
CTATTAAACAGTTTTTCCGGAGTTTTCATCAGGAAAAGGGAACCGTCAAAACACCCCTATTGTACACTGCAGGTTTTGCTTGTGAAGATTTATACTTAACCTTCAGCGTGGGACAAATTTTTATTTGTGAGTTTCTTCATTTAATTATTACCGGCTGATGTTTTGTTTCAATCGGCCACTTTTTCAAAATTTAGGCTGGTGAATTAATGTCGAAAACCGAAAATATTGAAAAGATGCTCAAAATCATCGACAATGCTTGGTCTAATACCCCTTCAATAATTATTAGCACTAGTGATTACGTTTACTGCCTATATCCGACAGACAACAGTAAGGAGACCTGGGTGGAAGCGTCATTCACGCTTCAGGATGCGAGCTTAGAGGAAAGAACCCTGTCACCAAAAGAAGCGTTGATGTACTTGCTTGAAGAAATCACTCACGGTCTACCAGGTTACGTTGACCTACCAATCGCTCTGGAACTCAGCGATCTTGAAAAAGTTAAAGAGAAGGTGAAAGGTGCTTGATTCCGATCCTTTCTTTTGCTGCTTTTAATATTCCTTTTCTCAAACCCCTTTTCCTTTTGCTTTTTTCTGAGGCCTGGTTTCCTCTTCCACGGAAGCTTTTTGAATGTGTTCTGAGAGTATTTCGGTGAGGTTTGAGAAATCCACCGGAAATATGAGGCGTGTCTGGTCATTGTCGCCGAGGGCGCTCAGAGTTTTCAGGTACTGGAGGGTTAGAGTTTTGCTTTCAATGTTTCTTACTGTTTGAAATATTTTTTCGAGGGCCAGGGCATCGCCCTCAGCTTCCAGAATGCTACCCTGCCTGATTCCCTCCGCTTCCAGAATGGTTGCCTCTCTGTCTCCTTCGGCCTTCAGAATTTCGGAGCGGGCGTCTCCCTCCGCCACTTTGATGGCTGCCTCCTTGTTTCCATCCGCCTCAATAACCATGGCGCGCCTGACTCGTTCTGCTTCCATCTGCCTGACCATAGCGTTCTGAACACGAGATGGAGGGAGAATCTCACGAATCTCCACGCTGGTAACCTTAACTCCCCACCTTTCGGTCATCTCGTCCAGCTTGTCCCTAAGCACCGTGTTTATGTATTCTCGTTTGGCAAGCACATCGTCTAGCATGATGTCGCCAATAACGGATCTCAGCGTTGTCTGAGCTATGCCGATAGCGGCTCCGCGAAAATCCTTAATCTTAACTACGCTGTCCTCGGGGTTAATCACCCTGTAATAGAAAAGTACATCCACATCTACAGGGGCGTTGTCTCCTGTGATGCACATTTGTCTTCTGATCTCGAAGTAATTTTCTCTCAGGTCTACTTTTACCGCTCTGTCTATTATTGGGATGAGGAGGATTATTCCTGGTCCTTTGGCTCCGAGAAGTCTACCCAGCCTGAATATTACCGCTCTTTCGTATTCCTTAAGTATTTTAATGTTTGGCAGAATTAGAGCTAGGAATATGAACGTTACGATCACAATCAGAATCATCAGGGTTCCAGTATCCATACCATCCATACTTGTTATCCCCTATGTTCCCAAGAAGAGTTGGTCTTTGTGAGAGTATCTTCCCCGTTCCTACATATTACGTTTTCGATTATGTTAACCGCTTTTTGGATTTTTCCGAGGCCCCTATGACCTCCTTTATCTTCTTCACTCCCTTTTTTATCTCTGTTATTACCGATGGTTTTTCGATCTCCAACTGGAAGAGGTCTAGGATCAGTTTTGGGATTACGTTTTCGTATTCCGCTTCGGTTTCGTGCAGCTCGGTTGTGAGTACCTCCATTTTGAGGGGTTCTATTTTTGGTTTAAAGTCCTGTTGGCTGGTGTTTATTATGAAGGTGTCAATGCACTCCTCACACATCTTGGCAACTCCCAGCGGGCTTGGTTCAATATCTAGTGTCTGAAGTAGGCGGGTGGACTTGGGAGTTATCGGCGGTGAAATGACGGTGATCTGGCCCTCGCATTTCTTGAGGGTTTCCTGAATGTCTTTGTTCTTCATTATGGGTATTATGCTTACGGGGTCGTTTGGTATGATTAACACTGATTCGCTATTCTTAATGGTGTTTACAATCTGATCGAATGGTTTTGCTTTGTCTATCCCCTCTAGTTCTACTTCTCTCACATTGATGTCTTTTTTTGCCAGAAAGTATTCGAGGAGGCTGATTTCACCCTCCCCTGTTTTTACCGTTGCTGATATTTTGTCGTCTGTGAATGGAATTATGTTCGGTTTGATTTGTAGCTTTTTGCTCAGTTCTCGGTAAATATTCACGAGGTTTTGGCTTCTTTTCAGCCTCCCCTCCCTGAATATGGACAATGCTATCTTCGCGTCTGATGTTGGTATGTTTACTTTGGCTCCTAGCTTCTCAAGAATTTCTTGACACGTAAATGAATCCTGCCCTTCTATTCCCTTTGAGAGGAGTAGCAGAACGTTGTCTGATTCATGCATAATTTTTAGTCCTGAGATATTGTAGTCGTGTATGTTATTCGCTATGATGTTGACATCGCTTAGGGAGTACACCTTGACTATTACCCTCAGTATGGGGGGGAGTTCTGCGCCTGAGTAGATTATTGTTTTCATTTCGTCCACCAGATGATTTCGCTGAGAAAATTTTATGCTTCTGTAAATTAGGTTGCGTGTACCCGTTGTTATATTAATTTGGAAGGGTTGATTTATAATATTTGGGTGTTTTTATATGTCATCATGTGGAAATAAAGTTTCTTTACGGCTGTTTAAGAGTGTGTAACAGTTTCTAGAGTGAGTTTAGGGGTGATGAGTTTTTG